>SKMI01000353.1 GCA_007121115.1 Paracoccaceae bacterium
CACGGCGACCGCAACCTGATCTGCACCTGCCCGCCGATGGAAGACTACGCCCAGGCGGCGGAATAGCGGAAACGGGGTGCTCCCGCCCACTGGCGCCGGATCAGAGATCCGGCACCAGCGGTTGGGCCGGGCGCGCCCTTGCGGGCGCGCGGGAGGGGCGCTGCCCCTCACCAGCCCCAGGCGGGGCTGGTTTCACCCCGGAGGTATTTGGGGCAAGATGAAAAGGCGGGGGGTCAGAAGGACCAGACTGTGGTGTCTTCGCCCAGCATGGCCCCGGCCATGGCCGGGGGTTGGGCCACGCCCACGCCGTCGGCCAGCACGCTTTCATCGGCGCCAAGGCCGGGGAGGTAGATGGCGCAGACCTCGACCGTAACGCTGCGGTCCATCAGCATCTGCATCATGCCTTGCGGGCTCATGTCCAGCGGCGGCTGCGGGGCGGTGGCGCTTTCGGGCGCTTCGGCCAGGGCGATGTCGCCGCCCGGACCGCAGAGCAGGATATGCGCGGTTTCGCCCTGTTCCACGGCCTGCGTGGTCAGCACCATGGCCATGAGCTGGGTCTGGGCGTTTTCGCTGGTCACCACGGTGACGAGCGAGGGGCTGTCAGCGGCGAGCGCGGGCGCGGCGCCCAGCATGGCGGCGCCGAGGGCGGCGCTGGCGAGGGTGCGGGTGATACGGGTCATGCAGTTTCCTTTCGTTACCTTGCACGACGCACAGCAAATCAAAAAAAGATTGCAATATCAAGATATGACATGATGTCGCAGCAGCCCACCGCTGACCGCGCCGTTTCCGGGTCTGGAGTCAGAACAGGCTGAACCTGCGCGCGATGCCGATGCTGGCGCCGTACTGGTGGCGCGAGCCGACCGCAACGATGGGCGAGTTGCGCGCCGGACCGATCAGACGGTCATAGGTCACGCTGCCGAACACCGCCCACTCAGGCGACAGTTCGTGCGTCAGACCAAGCGCCAGGCCGGCGGAGTGGACGCCCGAGCGCGGGGTAAAGGGTTGCAAGACCATGCTGGAAGCGGGCGCGCCGAAATAGGTGCGCTGGAACGTCCCGTCCCCGAAGCCGATTCGCGGCCCGGCGCTGAGCGTGGTTTGCGGGCCGAGCGGGAGGAAGCCGTCCACGCCGGCCTCGCCCGCCCAGCCGCGATGGCCGCGCAGGCCGTGGCGCAGGGTTGCGAACACCTGCCAGTCCGGGGTGCGATACTGCACGCGCGCGCCCAGTTCGATGGCGCGCGAGACATCCTCGGTCCCGGCGAGTTCCGGGTGGTCGCTGACCCGGCGCGCGCCCAGCACCCGCAGCGACGGGGCGATGCCGAAACCGTCCCGCTCGCGCCAGCCGTCGCGCTCGGCCAGCGTTAGCCCGCCCAGACGCAGGCGGTGCATCTGAAAGATCCCGCCGGGCTGGACGCCATAGCTGCTGGCGCCCGGATACTCCGGGCCGACCCCGACAGAACCGCCAAGGGCGAAGGCCAGCCGCGGGCTGTCCGCCATGGCAGGGCTCACGAGCGTTGCGGTCAGGCAGAGACCGGCCAAAACGGACCGGATGCGGGACAGACTGGGCATGGGGACAACTCCAACACAATGCGGAAGCAAGGTAATGCTTCGCAAAGCGCTTGCCATGACACCCGTGCAGATGCAACGCGACCCATTGCGCACCGGCCGCGTGGCATCATGACCGCGGCAGTTCCGCCACTCGGACGGCGCCATCGGCGCCCATGTCAGCGGCCGCGAATACGCGGGTCCAGCGCATCGCGCAGCCCGTCGCCGATGAAGTTCACGCTGAGCACAGTGAGCGAGATCAGCACGCCGGGCCAGACCACGCGCGCCGGATACTGTTCGATCCAGTCGCGCCCATCATAGAGGATGCGGCCCCAGGTGGGGAAATCCGGCGGAAAGCCAAGGCCCAGGAAGGACAGCGCGCTTTCGGTGATGATCGCCGAAGCGATGCCGAGCGTGGCCGAAACCATGATCGGCGACATGACGTTAGGCAGGATATGGCGGGTGTTGATCCGCCGCGCGGGCGTGCCGATGGAGCGCGCGGCCAGCACGAATTCGCGTTCCTTTAGCGCCAGCACATCACCGCGCACGATCCGCGCGGTCTGCATCCAGCTGGTGATGGCGATGGCCACCACGATCAACGTGAATACGCCCGCCGCCTGCCCGAAGGCGCCTTCCAGCGGGTCGCGAAACAGGGTGACGAGGATCAGCAGGAGGGGCAGCAGCGGCAGCGCCAGGAACAGGTCGGTCACCCGCATCAGCGGGCCGTCCATAAGCTTGAAATACCCCGCCAGCACGCCGATCAGCGTGCCCAGCACCAGCCCCAGCAGCATCGCGGCCAGACCCACCGCCACCGAGATGCGGCCACCGTACATCATCCGCGCCAGCAGGTCGCGGCCAAGCTGGTCGGTGCCCATGGGATGCGCCCAGCTTGACCCCTGGTTGCGCGAACGGATGTCGATCAGCCCGGGATCGACCTGCCATATCCACGGCCCCGCAAAGACGAACAGCAGGATCGAGATGAAGACGAACATCCCGCCCATGGCGCCCTTGTGGGTCTTGAACTGGTCCCAGACGTCCCACCACTGGTTGCGCGGCGGGCGCAGGTCATGAACGTCCTCGGCGGCGGTGGCGGGTGCTGCGTCAGTCATAGCGGATCCTCGGGTCCAATATGCCGTAGAGGACATCGGCGATCAGGTTGAACAGCACGATCAGGATCGCAAAGATGAAGGTGATGGTCTGCACCATCGGCCAGTCGCTGACATAGATCGCGCGGATCAGCGCATCGCCCAACCCGTTCACGCGAAAGATCTGTTCGGTGATGATCGCGCCGGTGAAGACGGTGGGAATGCCGATGGCGATGACGGTGACCACCGGGATCATGGAGTTGCGCAGCACATGGACCAGCAGCACGGTCTTTTCCATCATGCCCTTGGCCCGCGCCGTGCGCACGTAATCCTGGTTGAGGTTGTCGAGCATGGAGGCGCGCATGAAGCGGCTGATCTGGCTGGCGTTGAAAAGCGCCAGCACGGCGACCGGCATCGCGATCTGGCGCACCTGGAACAGGAAGCTGTCCCAGTCGCGCACCCGGTGCGTGGTGTCATACATGGACGGAAACCACCCCAGCCAGACCGAGAAAATCAGGATGAACACCACCCCGGTAAAGAAGGTCGGCACCGAAAAGCCCACCATGGACACGAAGGTCCCGGCCTGGTCGAACCACGAATACTGCTTGTAGGCCGAGATCACGCCGATGGGCACGGCGATCAGGATCCCGAACACGTAGCCCAGCCCCACGACCCACAGCGTCTGCGGGATACGCTGCACGATGATGTCGCCCACCGGCGACCGGGTCTGCCAGGACAGGATGCGCGGGCCGTCGACGGCGATGTTCCAGCCAGTGGCATTGGCCAGCATGTGCGACGGTTCGATGATGACCATCATGTGCAGCCACTTGAAATATCGGATCAGCACGGGATCGCCCAGGCCGAGCGCCGCGCGGATCTGCTCGCGCACCTCCAGCGGAATGGTCAGCGGCAGGCTGCCGGTCGGATCGCCCGGCGCCATGTCCAGCATCAGGAAAACGATCAGGCTGATGACAAGCACCGTTGGCACGGCAAAGGCCAGTCGGCGAAGTGTATAGGTGAACATTCCGCAATGCCCCGCAGCTTCGGCAGCGTGATTGCCAGCCCGCCCCGACTGAAGCCGGAGCGGGCGGTTTCAGACCCGGATCAATCCTCGATCCGGTACCATTCAGCCTGGTTCCAGTGTTCGGAATCCCAGACGTTCAGGGACAGCCCGCCAAGCGTGTTCGCCGCCGCCGAAACCCGACCGCGTGCGACCAGCGGAATATGCGCGAAGTCCTGGATGAACATGTCGTTGAGCGCGATCACCAGCTCCTGACGACGCTCGGGGTCAGGCTCGCGGTTCAGTTCGGCCCAGAGCGCATCGTATTCCGGGTTGCAGTAGCGGTTGATGTTCTGGCCCTGCCACTGGGTTTCCGGACGAGGTTCACGGCCGCAGCGGCGCTGCTCCAGGTGCGGAGTCGGGTCGGTCCCCTCGAACAGCGAGGCATACATCTGCACATCGGCCCAGAACTTGATGTAGGTGTCCGGGCTGCCGGGGTCCGAGCCGAAGAACACACCGGCGTCGATGTTGCGCAGGCGCGCCTCGACTCCGATTTCACGCCACCACTGCTGGATCAGCGACTGGAAGTCCTGACGCACGGCGTTCGTCGATGTCTGGAACAGCAGTTCCAGCCGCTCGCCGTCCTTCACACGGATGCCGTCCGAGCCGCGTTCCCAGCCGGCCTCGTCCAGAAGCGCATTGGCGCGGTCCATGTCCTGCACCAGGCAGTCATCGTTGTTGGGCGACACCATGGCAGGAGGTGCGACGATGAAGTTGCAGGCCGGGCGCCCGGTGGGGCCATAGCCGATCTCGGTCAGCAATTCGCGGTCGATGGCGCGGCTGAGCGCCTCGCGCACGCGGATATCGCTCAGGATCGGGTGCGGATGCTGCATTGTGGCGCGTTCATCGGCCGGCAGGTCGGGCGAGGGGTCGGTGAAATTCAGCTCGATCCGCTCCATCAGCGGGCCGAAGTCCACCAGCAGCGTGCCCATGCCGCCCGATTCCATCTGCTCGATCACCTCGGGGGCAAGCTGCAGGTTCCAGGCGTAGTCCATCTCGCCGGTCTGGAACACGGCGCGCGCGGCACCCGTGGCATCCCCGCCCCCGGCCCAGGTGATGGTCTGGAAGTAGGGCTGGGTCGGCACGCGATAGTTCGGGTTGGCTTCGAACTGAATCACGTCATTCGGACGGAAGTCGGCCACGGTATAAGGGCCGGTGCCCACTGGATAGAAGTTTTCATCGGTGCATTCCGGGGCCCGCGCACCCAGGCACTCGGCAAACTGCGCCTGCTGGATGATCGGCGAGCCTGCGCCCACGAACGGCAGATAGGGGTTCGGTGTTGCATCCTCAAAGGTGATCCTGATGGTCAGATCATCCACCGCCTCGACACTCTCGATCCCGGCGAAGCGGTCCCGATAGGCGCAACCGCCTTCAGGGTGGGTGCAGTATTCATAGGTGAACACCACATCGGCCGAGGTCACGTCGGTGCCATCCGACCACAGAAGCCCCTCGGTCAGCGTCCAGGTGATCGACATCAGGTCTTCGGCCACACCGCCATTGTCCAGCGTCGGGATCTCGTCAACCAGCCAGGGGGTCAGTTCGCCCATGTTGTCAAAGCGCGCCAGCGGCTCCAGCACGATCGACGAGGCGTTCATTTCCTTTGTCCCGCCCGACAGGAACGGGTTCATCGTGGACACGGCCTGCCAGTAGATGACATTCAGATGGCCCGACGATCCGCGCTCGCGCTCATCGGCCATGACCATCCCCGGCACCAGTGCGGCGGCGGCGACAGCACCCATCAGGGCTGTTCTTCGTTTCATGCGTCCTCTCCTTGTTGTTTATGCTCGTGCCTCGGCACAGCGCCGGTTGATCCGGCGTTCGTCTGGTTGTTCATGATACCCGCATCGTGCAAGTGGCAGGCCACGTAATGGCCGGGCCGCACCTCGCGGTAGTCGGGGTCCAGCTTGCGGCAGATATCCATCACCTTTGGGCAGCGGGTGGAAAAGTTGCAGCCCTTGGGCGGGTTGGCGGGCGAGGGCACATCGCCGCGCAGGATGATGCGCTCGACCTTGGCCTCGATGCTGGGGTCGGGTTCCGGCACCGCCGACATCAGCGCCTCGGTATAGGGGTGCAGGGGGCGTTCATAAAGCTCGTCGCGCTCAGCCAGTTCGATGATCCGGCCCAGATACATCACCGCCACACGGTCCGCGATGTGCTTGACCATGCTCAGGTCGTGGCTGATGAACATGTAGGTCAGGCCGAATTCATCCTGCAGCTTTTCCAGCAGGTTGACCACCTGCGCCTGGATCGACACGTCCAGCGCCGCGATGGGTTCGTCGCAGACGATGAACCGCGGATTGAGCGCCAGCGCGCGGGCGATGCCGATCCGCTGGCGCTGGCCGCCGGAAAACGCGTGCGGATAGCGGTTGGCGAAGTTGCGGTTCAGCCCCACCGCGTCCATCAGTTCCAGCACCCGCTCCAGCCGCGCCTTGCCGGTGAGCGTGCCATGCTCTTCCAGCGGTTCGGCGATGATGCCCGCCACGGTCATGCGCGGGTTCAGACAAGCCTGCGGATC
>SKMI01000249.1 GCA_007121115.1 Paracoccaceae bacterium
ACACCGCGAACGGATCAACCAGGGATCATATCACGGATCCTGTCACGGGCCGGGGCGTTGTTCGGTGTCCTGCGAATCGTCATGCTGACAGTCATCGGGCCCCGGCACAGGGTCATAGCCGCTGCCGCCCCAGGGGTGACACCGCCCAATCCGGCGCAGCGCCAGCCAGCCGCCGCGCAGCGCGCCATGACGTTCCAGCGCTTCCAGCGCATAGGCCGAGCAGGTGGGCTGATACCGGCAGTTGGACCCGGTGAGCGGGCTGATGACCACGCGATAGAACCGCACCGGCCAGGACAGGAGCCACGCGCCGGGGCTCATGACGCGCGCCTTTCCGGCGCCTTGCGGCCGTGCAGCGCCGCGAGTGCGCCGCGCAGGTCGCCGCAAAGCGCCGCGAAATCGCGCGTGACGGTGGCGCCGGGGCGACCGACCAGCACGTAATCCCAGCCCGGGCGACCGCCTTCGGGCAGCACCTGCCGCGCGACTTCGCGCAGCCGCCGCTTGGCGCGGTTGCGGGTCACCGCGTTGCCGATCTTCTTGGAGCAGGTGAAGCCCACGCGAATCAGCGCCGGGTCGGTGGGCGTCTCGGCCCCGCTGCGCTCCCGTGCCTGCACCAGCATCCCCGGCGTGTGCTTGCGCAGCGCCTGTGCCGCGCGCAGGAAATCGCGCCTCAGACGCAGGGTTTCGATCCGCACGGGCACCTGTGCATCAACGCCAAAAGGCGCCGCACCCCGGGGGGTTGCGGCGTGCGTATCGTTGTCTTCGGTGCGGATCATCGGCCCGGTCCCTGCCCTATGGCGCGGGTTGCGGCGTGCCCCGCTCAGGCCGACAGCTTCTTGCGGCCCTGCGCGCGGCGCGCGTTGATGATCTTGCGCCCGGCCTTGGTGGCCATGCGCGCGCGAAAGCCGTGGCGGCGCTTGCGCACGAGGTTGCTGGGCTGGAAAGTGCGTTTCATCGGTCGGTCCTCGAGGTTTGCGGTTGGCGCCGCAGCCGGTGCATGGCGGCGCCAAAGTCGAATTCAGGCCCGGGGATTACTGCCGCGCGGACATGAAGTCAATTCGTACCGTGCGCGGGCCGGTCCCGAAACACCGCGAGGCTCCCGCTGTCCGGGCCATGAAGCGCACAAACTGTAACATTCCGAGGTTTTTCGCCGCCAGGCATCAACCCGGCGTGATCCGGTCTGTCCAAGCTGTAACCCACGCGCCACTCTGGACGGATGTCCCCGCATGACGCGCTGCGGGCGCACCCCTTCGAAGGATAGAGCGACGTGACCGACCACCCCCATCCTCCCGCGCCGGGCTGGCGCCAGCGGCTGCCGCTGCTCCTGGTACTGGCGGTGGCGCTGACCGGCGCGGTGCTGCTGCGCGATCATCTGAACTTCGAAGCCCTGCGCGCGCACCGCGAAACCCTGCTGGCGTGGCGCGATTCGCATTTCGCGCTGGTGGCGCTGGGGTTTGTGGCCGCTTACATCGCCATCGTCGCGTTTTCGCTGCCCGGGGCCACGGCGGCCACGCTGACGGGCGGGTTCCTGTTCGGCCTGTTTCCCGGCGCGGTGTTCAACGTGGTCGGCGCCAGCATCGGCGCGGTGCTGATCTTTCTGGCGGTGCGGGCCGGGTTGGGACGCGGGCTGGCGGCACGGATCGATGCCAGCGAGGGCCGCGTCAAGCAGGTCGCCGCCTCCATCCGCGAAAACGCGTTTCCGGTGCTGCTGTCGATCCGCATGGTCCCGGTGGTGCCGTTCTTCGTCATGAACGTATTGCCTGCATTGATCGGCGTGCGGCTGGGCGTGTTCGCGGCCACCACGTTCCTGGGCATCATCCCCGGCGCGGTGGTCTACACCTGGGTCGGCGCCGGGCTGGGCGAGGTGTTCGCGCGCGGCGAGACGCCGAACATGGGCATCATCTTCGAATGGCACATCCTCGGCCCGCTTCTGGGCCTGGCGGCGCTGGCGCTGTTGCCGCTGGTGCTGCGGCGGCTGCGCCTGATGGGCGAGGCGCGGCCATGAGCCGGTTCGACACCGATATCTGCGTGATCGGCGGCGGCTCGGGCGGGCTGAGCGTGGCGGCGGGCGCGGTGCAGATGGGCGCGCGGGTGGTACTGATCGAAGGGCACAAGATGGGCGGCGACTGCCTGAACTACGGCTGCGTGCCGTCCAAGGCGCTCTTGTCGGCGGCGAAAGCCGCGAAAGCCGCCGGGCCGGTGGAGCCCGAGGCCACGCAGCAGCGATACGCCGCCGCGCAGGCCCAGGTCCGGGCCGCCATCGCCGCCATCGAACCGCATGACAGCGTGGAGCGGTTCGAGGGGCTGGGGGTCGAGGTCATTCAGGACTACGCCCGCTTCACCGCGCCCCACGCGGTTCAGGTCGGGGGTCGGACCATCCGTGCGCGCCGTTTCGTCATCGCCACCGGCTCCAGCGCGGCGATCCCGCCGGTGCCGGGGCTGGCCGAGGTGCCGTATCTGACCAACGAAACCCTGTTCGACCTGCACGAACTGCCGGGGCACCTGCTGATCCTGGGCGGCGGGCCCATCGGGCTGGAAATGGCGCTGGCGCATCGGCGGCTGGGCGCGCGGGTCACGGTGGTCGAGGGCGCCAAGGCGCTGGGCCGCGACGACCCCGAGGCGGCAGCGGTGGTTCTGGGTGCGCTGCGGGCCGAGGGGGTGGAGATCGTCGAGGATGCGGCGGTCGAAAAGATCTCGGGCCGCGCGGGGGCCATCGAGTTGCAGGTGGCGGGCGGCACGGTGTTTCACGGCACGCATCTGCTGGTCGCCGCCGGACGCAAGCCGAATATCGACCGGCTGGACCTGGCGGCTGCCAAGGTCGCCTTCACCGACAGCGGCGTACGCGTGGGCGACGACCTGCGCAGCCCCACCAACCGTCGGGTTCATGCCATCGGCGACGTGGCCGGGCGCGGGCAATTCACCCATCTGGCGGGTTATCATGCCGGGGTCATCATCCGCTCCATGCTTTTCGGCCTGCCCGCCAAGGCGCGCGCCGACCATATCCCGCATGTCACCTATACCGACCCGGAGCTCGCCCAAGTCGGTCCGACCGAGGGTGAAGCCCGGCGCAAGTTCGGCGCGCGTCTGGAGGTCCTGCGCGTGGAGATGGCGCAGATCGACCGCGCGCAGGCCGAGGGCCGCACCGAAGGTTTCCTGAAACTGATGGTGGTCGCCGGGCGGCCCGTCGGCGCCACCATCGTGGGCGCGCAGGCGGGAGAGTTGATCGCGCCCCTCTGCGTCGCCGTCTCGGCCCGGATGAAGCTCAGCGCGCTGGCGGGCACGGTGCTGCCCTATCCGACATTGGCGGAAATCGGCAAACGCGGCGCGGGGGCCTATTTCTCGCCGAAACTCTTTGATAATCCTTTCGTGAAGCGGGTGGTACGGCTGGTGCAGAGGGTCCTTCCCTGAGACGCCCCCCAAGCCGAGCGCGCGCGCGAGGGTTTGGGCATGTTTCTGCGTTCGCTTTCCGGCCGGTTCCTGATGCTGACGATCATCTTCGTCATGCTGGCCGAAGTGCTGATCTTCGTCCCATCGGTCGCGCGCTACCGCGAGGATTACCTGCTGACGCGGCTTGAACGCGCACAAATCGCCTCGCTCGCGCTGCTGGCCAGCCCCGGCTTCATCGAGGAGGATCTGGCGCGGGAGCTTCTGGAAAACGCGGGCGTGTTCAACGTGGTGCTGCGGCGCGACGAAGCGCGCGAACTGGTGCTGTCCTCGCCCCTGCCGCAACCGGTCAGCAACACCTTCGATCTGCGCGACCCCGGCGCGGTGGTGCTGATGCGCGACGCGCTGGCGGTGCTGTTCGACCCCGAAAACCGGGTGATCCGGGTGATCGGCGACCCGGTGCGCGAGGCGGGGCTGCTGATCGAGGTGACGCTGGAGACCGGCCCCCTGCGCGCCGACATGCTGGACTATGGCGAGCGAATCCTGTGGCTGTCGCTGATCATCTCGGTATCCACGGCGCTTCTGCTGTTCGTCGCGGTGCAATTGCTGATGGTCGCACCGATCCGGCGGCTGGTCCGCGCCATGGCAGGCTACGCCGAAGCGCCCGAGGACGCGCGCCGCATCATCACCCCCACCGCCCGCGTCCGCGAGTTGCGCGAGGCCGAGGACGCGCTGCACGAATTGCAGACGCAACTGACCGGCAACCTGCGCCAGAAGGAACGGCTGGCCCAGCTTGGCGGCGCGGTGGCGCGGATCAGCCATGACCTGCGCAACATCCTTGCTACGGCCAGCCTGTTCGCCGACCGGATGGAACGCAGCGACGATCCAGCGGTGCAGCGCGCGGCACCGAAACTCCTGAACGCGCTGTCGCGGGCGATCAACCTGTGCGAAAGCACGCTCGCCTTCGGCAAGGCCGAGGAACCGCCACCCCGGCTGGCGCGGATCGCGCTGGCGCCACTGGTCGAGGACGTGGTGGAGACCGAACAACTGGCCGCCACGGGCGACCCGACGATAGAATTCCTCGTTGATGTGCCGCTGGGGCTGAGCTTGAGCGCCGATCAGGAACAGTTGTTCCGGGTGCTTGGCAACCTGATCCGCAACGCGCGGCAGGCGATCGAGGCCACCGGCGCGCCCGGCAGCATCGAGGTTTCCGCCTATGCCGAGGATACGGGCATCGTCATCAAGGTGGGCGATACCGGCCCCGGCCTGCCCGAAAAGGCACGCGAACACCTGTTCACCGCGTTTCAGGGCGGCGCGCGCAAGGGCGGGATCGGGCTGGGACTGGTCATCGCCGCCGAACTGGTGCGCGGACACGGCGGACGGCTGGAGCTGCACCGCAGCGATTCCGAAGGCACCGAATTCCACATCCATCTGCCCGCCGGTCGGTGATCGGGCGCGCGCGCTTTTCCGGCACTGCGCCCCTTGCAAAGCCCCGGCAGGGACGCTATCAGGCCCCTGTTGCGCGCCCGTAGCTCAGCTGGATAGAGCACCAGACTACGAATCTGGGGGTCAGAGGTTCGAATCCTTTCGGGCGCGCCATTCCCCTTCCGCTTCTGAAACAATTGCCGACGGATCGCGCAGGTCGACAGGTTTGCTGGCGCTGATCTTCATCCCATGCGCGCAAGCACAGCCACCCTGGACGACCGATCGGCTTTGCGACGCTGTCTTGCCAGTGTCCCACGTGGCAAGCCCCATCCGTCGGGCCCGTGCATCGACCTGGGCGCTGGTGCGCCACGCGCCAGACCCGGGGCAGCGCGCGCTGCTGGCGGCTTCGATTAACCTCGGTGTGCGAAGAACTCTGCGATCCGGACCTGCCGGAAACAGCAAGGGAAATCGCCGATGACCAATCCGTTCGCCAATCGCTCCGCGTCGTTGCAAGGCCCGGCCACCGACATCCAGGCCGTCACGCCCAGCGACACCGACGACCTGCCCATGATCGCCATCGCGCTCTATGTGGAAACCGGCGGCACGGTTTCGTTCGTGACCGCCTCCGGCCACGCGCGTCAGGTGGCTGTACCGGATTTTACGATTCTGCCCGTGGGCGTGCGCAAGGTCGATGCCACGGGAACCACGGCGACGGGCATTCACGCACTGGTGCTGGGATGAAGATTGTCACGGATTTCTCGGTGACATCGCGCCCGCTGCGGATCGGTGCGGGGTTTGATCCTCGCAGTCTGTTCGGTCCCGGTGTAATGGGCGTTTACTGGTCCTCCGCCCATGTGAGTGCGGTCTTCTCCGATACCGGCGGCGGGACGCCCGCCCCGTTCGGCGGGTCCGTGGCGCGGGTGAACGATCAGGGGCCAAACGGCCTTGACGCGGTGCAGCCGAGCGCGGCGCTGCGGCCACTGCTGGGGCGTGCGCCGGTCACTGCCCAACCTAGCGGGCCGATAGATCAGGGCAGCGGCCCTGCCTTCCTGCGCTTCGACCTGTCCGACGATGTGCTGCCCACCACATTCCCCACGGGCGGCACGTTCGACGTGATGGTGTTCGGACGGCGGGGAAGCTGGATCGCGCGTGATGTGTCGATCGCCTCGGCGGGCAATTTCAGCATCGGGCCAACCAGCTTCACCGGCGCCGTTGCCGGCGTCTTGCCCGCCTTGGGCGATATCGTCGGCTGGCTGGCGGTGGACCGGACACTCTCGGCCGCCGAGGCGACCCGCCTGGTGAACCACCACAAGGCACTCGGTGCCAAGGGTCTGCTGTTTCCGGGACCGCAACTGCTGAGCAACAGCACGTTCGGTACGGAC
>SKMI01000137.1 GCA_007121115.1 Paracoccaceae bacterium
AGCCTGGTGTTCGGCCCCACGGCGGGCAGATCGGCGGCGTGGCGCGCAGGCAGGCAGCGGACTGGGCCAACGCCGATACGGGCCAAGAGGTCAAGTGCCTGATCCTCCACCACATCCGGCAGCGCACCGACCATCAGGAGTTGCCGCTCTTCGGTGGCGGGCATCACCGGGACCATGGAGGCGAGGCAGGCGTCCTCGCCCTCGGTGAACGTGGTTTCGATGCCGGAGCCCGAGTAGTTCAGCACCCGCACATCGGGGCCGTGAATGCCGCTGAGCCGCTCGGCGGCGCGCGAAAGGTCGAGCTTGATGACCTCGGACGGGCAGGAGCCGACCAGGAAAAGTTGCTTGATATCGGGGCGCCGGGCCAGCAGGCGGGCGACCTCGCGGTCAAGCTCGGCATTGGCATCGGCCATGCCGGCGAGGTCTTTCTCTTCCAGGATGGCGGTGCCGAAGCGCGGTTCGGCGAAGATCATCACGCCGGCGGCGGATTGCAGCAGATGCGCGCAGGTGCGCGAGCCGACAACGAGGAAGAACGCGTCCTGCATCTTGCGGTGCAGCCAGATGATTCCGGTCAGGCCGCAGAAGACCTCGCGCTGGCCGCGCTCCTTCAGGACGGGGGTGTTGCGGCAGCCGGTGGTCATGCCGGGACCTCCTGCGGAACGGTTTGCGCGGTCGGCGCAGAGAGCCGGGCCATGCGGAGTTTCCAGAGGAACTGCGCGGCGTTCACCACGTAGATGGCGTAGGCGACCAGCGCGACCTGCATCAGCTGTTCCTGGGTCATCGACCCCGCGGCAAGCGCGACCAGATAGACCGTGTGCAGCGCGATCACGAGAAAGCTGACCACATCCTCCCAGAAGAAGGCGGGCGCCAGAAGATACTGGCCGAACACCTCTTTTTCCCAGATCGCGCCTGTGACCATGATGGTGTAAAGCGCGGCAGTCTTGATCACGACCGAGACGGTGGCGGCTGCGTAGCCTTCGCCCGTCATCAGGAAGCGGATCACCAGTACCGCGGAGATGACGCAGATCACCAGCTGCACGGGCGCCAGGATCCCCTGAACCAGGGTCCAGCGTGACGAATCGCGCCTCTGGCGTTGTTCGGGTGTGTAAAGCTGGATGCCGCGCTGCGGTGCCATCGGCGCCCCTCCCAGGTCGATTCCTTGAAGAAGATTACGCCGGGGGGTTCCGGAGTGTCAACTAAATCTTACACTCTGGCCGCCAACACTGTCACTTCACTTGGGCTGCGCGGCTTGTGAATTCCGGCAAAATCGAAAAATACAAACAGAAACAGACAGATAGGGTAATTTTCGGCCTCTATGCGCCCTGGCGGTGTGTAAGTTTCGTTTGACAGGGCGTGGCCTTCCTGTGAAAGTTGTTCGGAACACTTGACGTTCGGGCCGCGCTGACTACGCGCACGGGACGGTCCGGAAAGATCCGCCTGGGGGAGGCGCAGATGCAGACAGTTCAGAATGTGCATTTCGGATCGCTGCCAATTGGAGATGCCACAGTGCGGGAATTTGCCTTTCGTGTGGTCACGGAACTGGCGCGCTCTTCGGGGATCGAGTCCGGTCGGGCCGAGGCGTCATTTCTGACGATGCTGATTTCGGCGGCGCGTTCGGGCGATCCGGCGGTGCTGCAGGACCTGCTCACCGCGATGAAGCGCCGCCGGATCTCGGCGGAGCAGGTCATCGATATCTATTTCCCCTGCGCCATCGACCATATCGGCACCGACTGGCACAATGCCAGGATCGATGTCCTGCAGGCGACGCTGGCCATGTCCCGCCTGCAGCGGCTGCTGCGCGAACTGGGCCGGGCCTGGGTTTCGGACCGGGCGGCAGCGAGCCATGCAGGCTGCGTGCTGCTGCTGATGCCGCAGGGTGAACAACATGTGCTGGGCGCAATGATTGCCGCCAACCAGTTGCGGCGCCTGGGCGTTTCGGTGCGGATCGAATTTGCGCCGGGGCCGGGCGTGATCACGGAAATGCTGGAAAAGAAGCGCTTCAACGCCGTGTTCCTGTCGGTCTCGAACGAATCGTCTGTCGCCGGCACCGCTGCTTGCGTTGACGAAATCCGCAAGGCGCGTGCAGCGGAAATGCCCGTTATCGTCGGTGGGGGCTTGGTTTCGCAGGCGACAGGGGATAGAAACCGCGGTCGGATCAGGAGCGAGACGGGGGCCGATATCGCCACTTCGGATGTGCACGAGGCATTGGCGTTCTGCGGCATGCGAAAGCTTTGCGCAGCTGCTGAATGACGCGCCTTGCGGTCCTGTCGCGGCGTTAAGCACTGTCGACAAGGGCAGGGAAGGTGGTGGAGTCGTGGCAAGCGAAGGAGCGAAAGTGCCCATGGACGCGGCCTCTGCCGTCTTGCAGGACTCGTTCCTTGCGCCGGTTCTGACCAGCTTCGCCGACGTCTGTCTGGAGATCGACGATAACGGCACGGTTGCCGTGGCCAAGGTCAAGCCCGAGGTCGCTGCCGACAAGGAGGTCCAGACCTGGGTCGGCGCCGATCTGAAGGAACTGGTCGATCCCGGGTCCGCCCGGCGGTTGCAGGAACGGCTGGAAAAATTCGCCGAGGACGCGCAGGGCGACGCCGAGGGGCCCGTCCGCTGGGTGGAGCTTTCGCATCTGCGCGATGGCGAAACCGGTTTCCCGGTGCGCTACGCCATGCACAGGATCGCCGGTTCCGGCCGCATCCTGATGCTGGGGCAGGACCAGCGCCCGATCATCGAGATACAGCAGCAACTGCTGAACGCCCAGGTGGCGCTGGAGCGTGACTACGAGGCTCAGCGCGAGATCGACACGCGCTACCGCATCCTCATGGATTTCACCGCCGATGCCATCGTGCTTGTTTCCACGAGCAATGGGCAGATCGTCGATATCAACCACACGGCCGCTGCGATGCTCGATTCCACGCGCGCGGGGCTGGTGGGGGCGAAGTTTGCCGATTGTTTCGCCAACCGCGGCACCGAGGACCTGCTGGCCGCGCTCGAGCTGCCGGACGCCGCCGGATCGTCCAGTTCGGTCGAAGTGGAGTCCAGAAACCAGCAGCGCCTGCTGCATCTGACCGGAAAGCTGTTCCGCGCCTCGGGGGAGCAGCTTGTGATGGTGCGCGTGGTCGATCCCGACCATGCCGGGGCGGGGGACGGGCAGCTTGCGTCGCACCTGCGGCAGTTGTTCCATCACGGCCCCGATGCGATCGTGTTCACCGACCGCGACGGCAACATCCTGGCGGCCAGCGAGACGTTCCTGAACCTCACCGATGCCCCGGCCTCGGATTCGGTGCGGGGCCGGTCGATTGCCGATTTCCTGGGCCGTGGGGCTGTCGATCTGCGCGTGCTCCTGGACAACGCGCGCCGCTCCGGGCATCTGCGGATGTATGCGACCCGGTTGAAGACGGACTTCGGCGCGCAACTGGCGGTCGAGATTTCGGCGGCCTGGCTTGACGACGAATTCGACCCGGTTCTGGCGCTGGTCATCCGCAATGCTGCCAGTGCCACCAGTCTGCGGGTGGAGGGACCTGGTCCGCAGGATCAGAACATGCAGAACGTGATCGAACTGGTGGGCTCGTCGGCGCTCAAGGATATCGTTTCGGAAACCACCGAGGTGATCGAGAAAATCTGCATCGAGACGGCGATCGAACTGACCCGCAACAATCGCGTCGCCGCGGCCGAGATGCTGGGCCTGTCGCGCCAGTCGCTGTATGTCAAGCTGCGCAAATATGGGCTTCTGAGCCGGGACGAGGAATAACCGGCGCCGCGCTGCCCGTCCGCACCTTGATCTGTGTCAATTCAACTTCACACTGACTGTGTCAACCTGGGCTTACAATAGCGGAGGTTGCACCATGCGAATCGTATTCGTCCACCCGAATTACCACTCCGGCGGCGCCGAGATCGCGGGCAACTGGCCCCCGGCCTGGGTGGCCTATCTGACCGGGTCGCTCAAGGCCGCAGGCTTCGACGATATCCACTTCATCGACGCGATGACCAACCACATCGACGATGACACCTTGCGCGCGAAACTGGCCGAGTTGAAGCCCGATGTCGTGGGCACCACCGCCATTACGCCGTCCATCTATGTGGCCGAGCAAACGCTGAAGATCGCGCGCGAAGTGGCGCCCGATTGCGTGACCGTGCTGGGCGGGGTGCACGCGACCTTCATGTTCCGGCAGGTGCTGACCGAGGCCCCATGGATCGACACCATCGTGCGCGGCGAGGGCGAGGAGATCGTCGTCAACCTTATGACCGCCATCGCCGAGGGTCGCTGGCCCGAGGACAAGCACAGGATACACGGCCTCGCCTTCATCGACGGGGGCGAGATCAAGGCCACGCAGGCTGCCTCGACCGTCAAGAACCTGGACGGGATCACCCCCGACTGGTCGATCCTGGAATGGGACAAGTACATCTATGTGCCGCTGAACCGGAAAGTCGCCATTCCCAACATGGCCCGCGGCTGCCCCTTCACCTGCAGCTTCTGCAGCCAGTGGAAATTCTGGCGCGACTACCGGGTGCGTGACCCGAAGAAGGTGGTGGACGAGATCGAGGACCTGGTGAACAACCACGGCGTCGGCTTCTTCATCCTGGCCGACGAGGAACCGACCATCAACCGCAAGAAATTCATCCAGTTCTGCGAAGAGCTGATTGCGCGCGGCCTGCCCGAGCGGATCCAGTGGGGCATCAACACCCGGGTCACCGATATCATGCGCGACAAGGACCTGCTGCCCTTCTACCGCAAGGCGGGGCTGGTGCATGTCTCGCTGGGCACCGAGGCGGCGGCGCAGCTCAAGCTCGACCAGTTCAACAAGGAAACCACCGTCGCCCAGAACAAGGAGGCGATCCGGCTCCTGCGCGAGGCCGATATCTTCACCGAGGCGCAGTTCATCGTGGGGCTGGACAACGAAACCCCCGAGACGCTGGAAGAAACCTATCGCATGGCCTGGGACTGGCAGCCCGATCTGGCCAACTGGGCGATGTACACCCCTTGGCCCTTCACGCCGCTGTTCCAGGAATTGCGCGATCAGGTCGAGGTCTTCGATTATTCGAAATACAACTTCGTCACCCCGATCATGAAGCCCAAGGCGATGTCGCGCGGGCGGCTGCTGGAAGGGGTTCTGAAGAACTACCGCCGCTTCTACATGCAGAAGGCGTTGTTCCACTATCCGTGGCGTGGGACGGGCTATCGGCGCCGCTACCTGCTGGGCTGCCTGAAGGCGTTCCTTAAGGCGGGGGTGCAGCGGCAGTTCTATGACCTGGGCAAGACCGATTACTTCAGCATGAAATCCCGCGACGATCTGGATTTCGGCTTCGACATGACCCGGACCATCGCCGATGCGCAGCTGGCGGACTGGGAAGACCACGCCGACAAGAAGCGCAAGGCCGCCGAGCGGCGCGAGGCGCTGCGCGCGCAGGGAAAAGCACGCGCGGCCGAGCGCACCGCGCTCAAGGCCTGCGGCGGCGGCGGGCAGTTGACGGATGACGAGGCCGAACTGGCTGCGTCCGGACCGCGCCCGTTCCGGATGCCCAACGGCGCCACGGTCGACCGGCGCGAGCCGGCGGAGTGATGGCCATGGCGGCTCCGGTGGCCCGGATCGGCCCGAACGCGATCCTCCAGCACCTGCCGGTGCTGGACGGCGAAATCGGCGAGCGCTTGCGCGGGGCGCTGTTGCACCGCGCCGGGGTGGCCGAACCGCCGCCCGATGCCGGGATGCTGCCCGAGGATCAGGTCGCCCGGCTGCACAACGCCGTGCGGCTGTTCCTTCCCGACCGCTTTGCCCGCATCCAGCGCGCGGCGGGGCTGGCGACGGGTGACTATATTCTGGCGCATCGCATCCCTTCGCCCGCGCAATCCCTGATCCGTGCGCTGCCCGCCTGGGCCGGGGCGCGGCTGCTGACGGCGGCGATTGCGAAACACGCCTGGACCTTTGCCGGGTCGGGCACGTTCCGGGTGCTGGGCCACGCGCCCCTGCGGCTGGCGATCACCGGCAACCCTTTGGCGACCGGCCCGTCCGACGTGCCGCTGTGCCACTGGCACGCGGCGGTGTTCGAGCGGTTGTATTCGACGCTCGTCTGGCCCGAGGTTCGGGTGATCGAGGAAGCCTGCGTCGCCGAGGGCGCGGCGGCCTGCGTCTTCGCGCTGCATCCATGCTGACGGACCGGCCTTCGCGTCGCCCACCCA
>SKMI01000032.1 GCA_007121115.1 Paracoccaceae bacterium
CGGCGCGGCGGCGGCGGGCGGCGCCTCCGCATCCGTCACACCCACAGTCGGCGGAAGGACATCGTCGGGCGCCGCCACGGTATCATCCCGGAGTGTTGTGGCCGGGGCACTGTCCGGCGCGGCGGGGGGCGGCTGCGCGGCAGGCGGAAGATGCGTCAGGCCATGCGGGGCCGGCGCGGGGGCCGCGCTGTCCGGCTCCGACGCTGGCGCAGACGCGTCCGCCGCGGTTTCTGCCGGGCTCTCGGGGGCCGTATCACGGTCCGGAGCGGGCGCGGCAGCGGGTTCGGCAACTGTCGCTGGCGCATCGCTTGCCTGGGGGGCGCCCTCTTCGGGCAACGCGAGATCCGCATCGGGGAGTCCCGTCACGTCGCGCGGCGCGGCGTCAACACCCTCTGATCCGGCAGGTGCCGCATCCGGTGGCGCCACCTCGGCGGGCGCGGGCGGGGCTTCGGCGATCACAAGCGGCGGGTCGGACGGTTCCGGGTCGGGGGCCGGGTCAGGTGCGGGCTCAGGCTCGGGCGCAGGCTCAGGCTCGGGGATCGGGGCCAGCAGGACGGTGTCTTCGGACAGGACGCGGGTGCCATCGGCCAGCCGCATCTCGACCGCCAGCAGGCGCGGGTCGGGCGAGGGCGCCAGCAGGAAGATCAGCGCGAAATCGCCGCGCCCGTCGGCTGCGGTGCTGGCCGCCGCCGCCCCGTCCACCAGCACCGTGATCCCCGCGCCGGGATGCGCCCTGCCCGAAAGGACCACGCTGCCGATGTCGTCGCGGCGCAGGCTGGTGATGCGGGGCGGCGCAATCGCCGCAGCAACGTCTTCGCCCGGGTCATCTGCCGGTTCCGCGCCGGTGTCGCCTTCGGCGACGGGGTCCGGGTCCGGCGCTGCGGCGGGTTCGGACGGAACCGATGCGGTCGGCGCGGGCTCGGTCGGTTCCGGTGGGGGCGAAGGCGCGCGCAGCAGCACAGCGCCCAGGGCGACGGCGGCCACCACAACCACCGCCACGGCTGCACCGATCAGACCCGATGCTCCCCGCATCCATACCGCCTTTCAGGAACAGGCCTTGTCGGCCTGTCACATCCCCCGTCGCGCGCGAGCATGCCCCGTTACCGTTGTCCTTGTGAGAGGATACCCGCGCCGCTATCACTGCGCAAAACGAAAAACTTCACAAGGTTCTGCAACACATGTCGGTTCCGATCCGCTCTGTTTGTGTCTTTTGCGGCGCACGTCCCGGCGCCGATCCGGCCCATACCGCCATGGCCCGTTCCGTGGGCGCCATGCTCGCCCGGCGCGGCTGGCGGCTGGTCTTCGGCGCGGGCGATCTCGGCCTGATGGGCGAGACGGCGCGCGCCGCGCGCGCCGCAGGCGGCGCCACCTTCGGGGTGATCCCGCGCCACCTGATGCAGGCCGAGGCCGCGCGCGGCGACCTGTCCACGCTGGTGATCACCGAGACGATGCACGAGCGCAAGAAGGTGATGTTCGCCAATTCCGACGCGATCGTGGTGCTGCCCGGCGGCGCGGGCACGCTGGACGAATTCTTCGAGGTGCTGACCTGGCGCCAGCTTGGCCTGCACGCCCGCCCGATCCTGCTGGTGGACAGCGCAGGTTACTGGGCACCGCTGGCTGCGCTGGTGGATCACGTCATCGCCCAAGGCTTCGCCGATCCGTCGCTGCGCGGCTTCTTCGGCGTTGTCGCCGACGTGGCCGCGCTGGAGGCGCGGCTTGCCGAGGCGCTTTCGGCATCCGCGTCTGTCATGACGACCGCGCAGGGTAACCCCGGCCCCCCCGGCGCCCGCTGACGGCGCAAAAAAGCGCCCGGACTGGAGAGCCGGGCGCAGGTGCGGAACGAGGGACAGTAACACATGAGACGCAGGTGTTCCGTCGCTGCGCCTATTAGGTACGTAGGGGCGCGGATCGCCGTTTGAAAGGTGTCTCGCACAGCTGTGAATGGCCGCTCAGCGGGCGCGCTGCGCCATATGGGCCGCATAAAGCGCCACCGCCGCCGCGTTCGAGACATTGAGCGAGCCGAAGGCCCCGGCGGCGGGGATACGCACCAGCGCGTCGCAAGTGGCGCGGGTGCGGTCCCGCAGGCCCGGCCCCTCGGCCCCCAGCACCAGCCCGATGGCCGGGGGCGCAGGGCTGGCAGCGGCGCGGGCGAGCGCGTCGGACAGGTCGGTTTCGGCTTCCCCGTCCAGCCCCAGCAGGACGTATCCCATCTCCTGCAGCCGGGTCATCGCATCGGCGAGGTTCTTCACCCGCAGGTAGGGCTGGCGCTCCAGCGCACCGCTGGCAGTCTTGGCCAGCGCGCCGGTTTCGGGTGCGGCGTGGCGGGCGGGGGCGATGACAGCGCGGGCGCCGAACACCTCGGCCGAGCGCAGGACCGCGCCAACGTTGTGCGGATCGCTCACCCGGTCCAGCAGCACCACCAGCGCGGGCGCGTCCGGTGCGGGCGCGCAACAGGCCTCCAGCGCGCCCCAGTCCAGCGGCCGCACCTCGAGCGCCGCGCCCTGATGCACCGATCCGGGGTCCAGCGGCACCGGAAACTTGCGCGCATCGGCGATTTCCGGGTCCATGCCGCTGGCGGCGATGGCGTCAGTCAGCCGGTCGGCAGCGTTACGCGTGACCACCAGCCGCAGCCGCTGGCGCGCGGGGTTCATGAGCGCATCGCGCACGGCATGGATGCCGAAGAGCCACAGCGTTTCCGCCGCCGCCGCCCGCCGCGCGCGCTCCTTGTCGATCACCCATGCGGGTTTGGTGGGCTTGGCCATCGGGCGCCTCCGTCCAGCGAAGCGGGCAGAATGCGCCGCGCGTCCCGCGCGTGCAAGGCGCATTCGCGCTGGCGCGCAGGGCCCCGTGACACCCCGGGCCGGGTCGATCCACCGTCGGAGAAACGGGCACTCCGCCTGCCGATTGGCCCTTCGGGCGGCACGGTTTTTTCGCGTTGACCCGCGCAAAGCTCCCTTGACGCCCCGCACGCCCTTCGCTATCCCGCGCCCAGCGTCGGGCGACGAGCTGCAAGGTGCGGCAGCGGACTGTAACTCCGCCGGGGAGACCCATGCCAGGTTCGATTCCTGGGTCGCCCACCATCCCCCTGAAATCTGCGTTGTGATCGGCATGCGGCCCTGGTTCGGTGCGTCGATTTGCTTGGTGGGCAGCACGCGGGTGCGCGTTGCCCTGGCGACAACAACGCACGCCAAACGGATGCGCGGTGCACCCGCGTTACAATCGCATAACCCGGACGCGCCTGGCGGAGAGCCCACGCGCCGGGGGCCGATCTATCCTCAATATATGTACCGGATCTGATCGCCCCAGAAGCGCTCCACGCGGCGCAGGCTGTGGTTGACCTCGGCCAGCCGGGACAGGTCCATGATCTGACGGTCCCCGATCCCCTGCGCGTGCCGCTCGAACAGTGCGGCGACGATGCCGCGCAACTCGCGCCCGCGCGGGGTCAGGCGCACCCGGACCGAGCGGCGGTCGATGGCGCAACGCTGGTGATGCATATACCCCATCTCGACCAGTTTCTTGAGGTTGTAGGACACGTTGGAGCCCTGATAGTAGCCGCGTGTCTTCAACTCGCCCGCCGTCACCTCGTTGTCGCCGATGTTGAACAGCAAGAGCCCCTGCACCGCGTTCACGTCGATCACGCTCAGACGCTCGAATTCATCCTTGATCAAGTCCAGCAGCAGCCGGTGCAGCCGCTCGACCAGCGCCAGCGTGTCCAGGTATTCCGGCAGCAGTTCCTGAGGCCCGCGCCGCGCCACTTCGGCATGAATGCTCATGCGACACTCCCGATTGCACCACGCGTCCGAGCTTAGGGACGAAGGCTGAAGGAGTGGTTAAGTGCCGCGCGGGCGGCGGTCCCGTGCAGGCGCTCAAGCCTCGGGCACACCGGTGTGGCGGGCGATCCGTGCGATCAGGGACGCATAGGCGTCGGGCACAGGTTGCGCTCCGGTCACCCAGGAATAGAGGTCCTGGTCGTTTTCCTCGAGCAGGCGCTCGAACAGGTCCTGTTCGGGCTCGCTCAAGTCTGCCAGCGCCCGATCGGCGAAAGGCCCGAGAATCAGGTCCATCTCGCGGATGCCCCGGCGCCATGCCCGCATCCGCAGCTTCTTGGCCCGCGCATCCACGTTCAGAGTGCCTCGGAAACGATGGAGCGCAAACGCTTTTCCAGAATCCCGATCCGATCGGTCATCCGCCCCATCTCGGCGCGCATCTGGCGCAGGTCGGTCAGGATCTCGCGCGCATCGGCGGCGAGTTCGGTGTCGGGCTTCGGCTCTGACAGCCCATCGCCTTCGCCGGTCAACAGCCAGCGGATCGACACGTTCAGCACCCCGGCAAGCATCTGCAGGCGGTTCGCGCGCGGCTCGGACAGGTCGTTTTCCCAGGCATCGAGCGTCTTGAGCCGGATACCGAGCCGTCGCGCGAGGGTGCGCTGGTCCATGCCCGCCGCCTCGCGCGAGGCCGTCAGACGGTCGCCGAAGGTCGCGGCATCGGCGGCGTACCAGTCCTGATCGTCCTCCGTGGCAGGTTCAGTTGTCGCAGTCACATCCGATGACCCGGCGCCCGCCTTGGCCGCATCCGGGGCCGCATCCGGGCTGGTGTCCGGCAAATCGCTCTCGCCCATGGTTTTCATGCTCTCTCTGTTTCGATCGTACGGTTTCCAAGTACCGGCGTTCAACGCAATGCGACAGGCCGGCACCGGCCCATGGCAGGAACCTGTCCGGCGGATGGACGACCGCGTCGGGCGCTTGCCCCGGATCGCGCGCAGGGTTGAACGCTTCTGCGGCGGACCCTAGAAGATCACGCGTACAGATGCAAACCGGAGCCACATGCGATGGCCTTTCTTTCGGACCGGCTGGCGCGGGTCAAACCCTCCCCGACCATGACCATCACCGCCCGCGCGGCGGAACTCAAGGCCGCGGGGCGGGACATCATCCCGCTCAGCGCGGGCGAGCCGGATCTGGACACGCCGGAGCATGTGCGCGCGGCGGCCAAGGCGGCCATCGACGCGGGGCAAACGCGCTACACGGCGGTGGACGGGACGCCCGAGCTGAAGGCGGCGATCTGCGAGAAGTTCCTGCGCGACAATGACTTGCGCTATGAGCCGGCGCAGGTGAGCGTGGCCTCGGGCGGCAAGCAGGTGCTGTGGAACGCGCTGCTGGCCACGCTGAACCCGGGCGACGAGGTGATCATTCCCGCGCCCTATTGGGTCAGCTATCCCGACATGGTGACCATGGCGGGGGGCACACCGGTGGTGGTGCCAGCGGGCCCCGAGACCGGCTATCGACTCACCCCCGAGGCGCTGGACGCGGCGATCACGCCGCGCACCAAGTGGCTGATCTTCAACTCGCCGTCGAACCCCACCGGCGCGGGGTATGACGCCGAGGCCCTGGGCGCGTTGACGGACGTTCTGCGGGCGCATCCGCAGGTCTGGGTGATGTCGGATGACATGTACGAGCACCTGGTGTTCGACGATTTCCGCTTCGTCACCCCGGCGCAGGTGGCGCCGCGGCTGAAGGACCGGGTGCTGACCGTCAACGGCGTGTCCAAGGCCTATGCCATGACCGGCTGGCGGATCGGCTATGCGGCGGGCCCCGAGGCACTGATCCGGGCCATGGCCAAGGTGCAGTCGCAATCGACCTCGAACCCCAGTTCGGTCAGCCAGGCGGCGGCGCTGGCGGCGCTGACGGGGCCGCAGGATTTTCTGGCCGACAACCGCGCCCTGTTCCAGCGCCGCCGCGATCTGGTGGTGGAGGCCCTGAACGGCTGCAACGGGGTGACCTGCCCGGCGCCGGAAGGGGCGTTCTACGTCTATCCGGATATTGCAGGCTGCATCGGCAAGACCTCGGCCCGGGGACGGAAGATCGAAACGGACGCGGATTTCGCCGCCGCGCTGCTGGAGGAGACGGGGGTGGCGGTGGTGTTCGGCGCGGCCTTTGGCCGTGAACCGGCGTTCCGGGTGAGCTACGCCGCGGCGGACGAATTGCTGCGCCGGGCCTGCGGGCGAATCGCCGAGTTCTGCGCCGGGCTGCGTTGAGCGCATCGATCCGGCGCGCGGCCCTGTCCGATCTGCGATGATCCCGGACGCCGCGTTGCAAACCGGTGGAAGGGGGCGCTCCCGCCCCCGGCCCGGCGCGGCAAGCCGCTTGGCCTC
>SKMI01000085.1 GCA_007121115.1 Paracoccaceae bacterium
CGCACCGCATGGCGCTGCCTGTGCCCCCGACTGGGATGACGACAGCATGTTCGAAGAGCCGGCCCCGGAGGCGCCGCACCGGCGAGCGGAACCGGTGCTGGCGACGCATCCCGCGACTGGCCGCCGTGCGGCACCGCCGATCCTGCGCGCCGATCCGGTCGCCGCCGCACCCGCCACATCGGCCCGGCCGGGCGCATGGGGGCATCAAGAGCAGGATTGGCAGGATCAGGGCCAACCGGGCGCAGGTTGGGGCGCAGAATGGGACACACCCTATCCCCACGCCGAAGCGCCGCAGGCCGAGGTCAGCGATGACCGGCAGGGCCTGCTGGCGCGGCTGAAGCGGCTGAGCCTGCGCCCGGAAACGCCGGTCGCCGCGCCCGCCGCGTCCCCGGCAGCGCCCGAGCCGCAGGACCCCGCCGCGCTCACGGGCGAAGATCGCATCCGCGCCCGCATCAGTGACGCCATCAAGGCCCGCTCGCGCACCGGGAACGCCCTGCGCATCGGTCGCACCGAACCGCCGGTGCGGCGGCCAGTGCCGCCCGCTGCCCCGGCTTTCGCCTCGCGCGCCTCGGTCCCCGGTGCCTCGCGCATCCCGGTGACACCCGCGCCGCGCGGCCCTTCGGCGACTCCTGCAACCGCAACGCCCACCCTCTCGCCGGAGACGGCGCCGGCCTCGCTCTCGCCGACCGAGATCAGCGGCGCGGGCTGGTTTGGCGTGCAATCCCCCTTCGGCCTTGATCTGTCGCCTGGCCAGACGCCGCCCGCGAAAGCGGCGCCCGCCCAGACCCCGCTGACCGCCGAGCCGCTGTTCGACCCCGACCAGCCCGAGCCCGCGCCCGCGTCGGGCGGGCACGTCCTGCAACGCCGCGTGCTGCAAACGGGCGCCAAACCCATCGCCCCATCGTCGCGCGCGCAGGCCGAGGCGCAGCCCGCGCTGGCATTCGACCCGCCCGAGGTCGCCTTCGACCTGCCGCCGCTGTCGCTTCTGACCAGCCCCGATGACGTGCAGCGCTACAGCCTGAGCGACGAGGCGCTGGAGGAAAACGCGCGAATGCTGGAAAACGTGCTGGATGACTATGGCGTGCGGGGCGAAATCGTCAGCGTTCGCCCCGGCCCGGTGGTCACCATGTACGAACTGGAACCTGCCCCGGGGCTAAAGGCGTCCCGCGTGATCGGCCTTGCCGATGACATCGCGCGGTCGATGTCGGCGCTGTCGGCGCGGGTCTCCACCGTGCCGGGGCGGTCGGTTATCGGCATCGAACTGCCCAACGCCCACCGCGAGAAGGTGGTTCTGCGCGAGATCCTGGCCGGGCGCGACTTCGGCGACACGCAGATGCGCCTGCCGCTGGCGCTGGGCAAGGATATCGGCGGCGCGCCGGTGGTGGCGAACCTGGCCAAGATGCCGCACCTGCTGATCGCGGGCACCACCGGGTCGGGCAAGTCGGTGGCGATCAACACCATGATCCTGTCGCTGCTTTACAAGCTGACGCCGGACGAGTGCCGCCTGATCATGATCGACCCCAAGATGCTGGAACTCAGCGTCTATGACGGTATCCCGCATCTGCTCTCGCCGGTGGTGACCGATCCCAAGAAGGCCGTTGTGGCGCTGAAATGGGTGGTGGCGGAAATGGAAGACCGCTACCGCAAGATGTCCAAGATGGGCGTGCGCAACATCGAAGGCTTCAACGGTCGCGTGCGCGAGGCACTGGACCGAGGCGAGATGTTCAAGCGCACCGTCCAGACCGGCTTCGATGACGACACCGGCGATCCAGTGTTCGAATCCGAGGAATTCGCCCCCGAGGCGCTGCCCTATATCGTGGTGATCGTGGACGAGATGGCCGACCTGATGATGGTCGCGGGCAAGGAGATCGAAGCCTGCATCCAGCGGCTGGCGCAGATGGCGCGGGCGAGCGGTATTCACCTGATCATGGCCACGCAGCGCCCCTCGGTCGATGTGATCACCGGCACCATCAAGGCCAACTTCCCCACGCGGATCAGCTTTCAGGTGACCTCGAAGATCGACAGCCGCACCATCCTGGGCGAGCAGGGGGCCGAGCAGCTTCTGGGTATGGGCGACATGCTCTACATGGCGGGCGGGTCGCGCCTGACGCGGGTGCACGGGCCTTTCGTCAGCGACGAGGAGGTCGAGGAGATCGTCAACCACCTCAAGAGCTTCGGCCCGCCCGATTACGTCGGTGGCGTGGTCGAGGGGCCGGACAGCGAAAAGGAAGCCGACATCGACGCGGTGCTGGGTCTGGGTGGCAACACGGATGGCGAAGATGCGCTTTATGATCAGGCCGTGCAGGTGGTGATCAAGGACCGCAAATGCTCGACCAGCTACATCCAGCGCAAGCTGGGCGTCGGTTACAACAAGGCCGCGCGGTTGGTCGAACAGATGGAGGACGAGGGGCTGGTGACCCCCGCCAACCACGTCGGCAAGCGCGAGATCCTGGTGCCCGAGCAGGGGTAATCCGTGGCACCCCGCGCCATGATCTGAAACATGGCGAATCACCTCGGCCCCGTCCAGACTGTGCCGCCAAAGCGTATATTCGGGGGAAAGGGGCGCCATGGAACTTGCCATCCTGTATGAGACCGGCGAAGGGCAGACCCGCAAGATCGTGGGCGTCATCGCCGATCAGGTCCGGGCGTTGGGCCATGAGGTGACCGTCATCGATGCCGCCGAGGCAATGCCCGAGGGCGCGCTGGAGCGCGCCGACAAGGTGATCCTGGCCGCACCCGTCCATGAACGCCGCCACCCCCGCGCCTTCGAGACTGCGCTCACCGCCGCGCGCGAGCCCTTGGCGAAGATGCCGACACTGATGCTGTCGGTCAGCCTCAAGGCCGCCTTCGCCGAAGGGATGGATGAGGCGCAGGACTACCTGACCGAGATGAAGATGCGCACCGGCCTGCAACCCACGCAGGAGGCGCTGGTCGCGGGCGCGGTGCGGGCCGGAAGCTACGATTATTTCCAGAGCCAGATCGTCAAGCATGTGGTGCTGGACGGTCAGGACGTGGACGTGAGCGAAGGCGAGACGGAATTCACCGACTGGGCGGCGCTGGAAAAGACGGTAGCAGGGTTTCTGGACCGCTGAGGCGGGCCATCGGGACTGTGTCAGCACCTCTCCGCCTTGTGTCCCGTGCGTGAGCATTTGTTGGCTTTGACGGCTGGCGCAAAACCGGTATCAAAAGCGTCATGAACATGACCCGCCGTTCCCTGATGCTGTCCCTGCCCGCGCTGGCGCTGGCCCGCCCGGCGCTGGCCCAGGAGCGGATCCCGCTGTCAGAAATTTCGCGCTATTTCAACAGCTTCACCACGGCGCAGGGCGATTTTACCCAGATCAACCCGGATGGCACCATCTCCACCGGGCGTATCTTCATCCGCCGCCCCGGCCGGGTCCGGTTCGAATACGACCCGCCCGAGCAGAGCCTGGTGATTGCCGGGGGCGGGCAGGTGGCGATCTTCGACGGGCGCTCGAACCAGTTGCCGAACCAGTATCCGCTGCGCCGCACGCCGCTGAACCTGATCCTGGCCGAGAATGTGGACCTGTCGCGCGAACGCATGGTGGTGGATCACTTCGCCGATGAAAACACCACCTCGGTGGTGGCGCAGGATCCGGAGCACCCGGAATATGGCACGATCCGACTGGTGCTGAGCGCGAATCCGACCGAGTTGCGGCAATGGGTGATCACCGATGACACCCGTGCCGAGACCACGGTGATCCTCGGCGACCTTCGCTTCGGCGAGGCGATCAGCGCGCGGATGTTCAACATCACCGCCGAAATCGACACGCGCCGCCGCTGAACCCCCGGGCGGGTCCGTCCGAGGGCCCGATTGCGCCGCATTTCAGCCGCAGTCTCGCGCCACGCTGTCCGTGACGGAATGAACGGACAGAAAGGGGGCGCCATGCGGTGGGTCTGGGCGGCAATCGTGGTGATCGCCTTGGGCGGTGCGGAGCGGGCACAGGCGCAGACCGACGGGCTGCAGGCGCTGGAAACCGGCGTTCTGGGGCGCGGCTGGGAGGCGGTGGGCCGGATCGACATCGGTCGGCGCGGATTCTGTTCGGGTGCGCTGATCGCGCCGAACCTGGTACTGACGGCGGCGCATTGCCTTTATGACCGCGACAGTGGGGCGCGGGTAGCCGACAGCGACCTGCTGTTCCGCGCCGGTCTGCGCAACGGGCGTGCCGAAGCCGAGCGCCGGGTGCGGCGCACGGCGGTGCATCCGGAATACCGCTTCGCGCCCGGTGCGCGCTCTGGCGGTGTGGCCCATGATCTGGCGCTTCTGGAACTGGACCAGCCGATCCGGAACGCGGCCATCCGGCCCTTCGCCGTGCACAGCCAGCCGTTGCGCGGGGACGAGGTCGGCGTGGTGTCCTACGCCCGCGGGCGTAGCGAGGTGCCGTCGCTGGAAGAGCGTTGCCGGGTCCTGGACCGTGACCGGCAGGGCGTGGTCACCATGACCTGCGCGGTGGACTTCGGCGCCTCGGGGGCGCCGGTCTTTGCCTTCGCGCATGGGCAGGTGCGGATCGTTTCGGTGATATCGGCGATGGCGGAGCTGACCGGGCCGGAGCGACAGCGCGTTTCACTCGGCGTGTCACTGGGGCCCCGGCTTGATGCCTTGCGCGCCGCGCTGGAGTCCGGGGATCAACGCTTCATCCGGGCGCCAGGCGCCGACAGCGGCGCGCCGCGCCAGATGAGCAGCGGCGGCGGGGCACGGTTCGTCCGACCCGGACAGGACTGACCGACCAGATCTGTCCGGCCCCGGGCCGCGGCTGAAGCGCGCGCGCGAAACGGGCCGCAGACAAATCGGTTTGCGGTCAATTCGGTTTGCGGTCTGGCGGTTGGGCGCGCGTCAGTCCGCGATGGCCGTATGCGCCCTCGGGCCGCGCCCACCCACCCGCCCCTGCACGACCCGAGGGCGCTGCCTGCGCGTTCGCGCAGGCGCGGGACTTGCGCTGGCGTCGAGTCCTGCTTCGCCGCTTGGCGCGTGCTGGAGGCCCGCCTCCCGGGTCCGGGAAGCCGTGCCACCGTCGCGCCGGTCGCTGGCGTTTGCGAGTTGAGGGCACGACAGGAAAAGGGCAGCCCGCGCCTGGTCGGCTGGTGCGCAAGGCGCGGAGCTTTGGCGCAAGCAGGATTTCGCAGCCCCTTCACCCGGTCTTGCGTTCCTCCGGAACCTGCTTCCACGGCAAGGTGGCCGAGGGGGCGCCGAAATGGTATCCCTGCAGGCAGTCCACGCCGATATCGACCAGAAACCGCGCCTCGGCGGCGGTTTCCACGTTCTCGGCCACGGTGAACATGTCGAAATGCCGCGCGATGGAGACCAGCGCCTGCGCCAGGATCTGGTTGTCCGGATCCTCATGGATGCCACGGATGAACTGTCCGTCGATCTTGACGATGTCGAAGTAGAATTCCTTGAGATAGCGGAACGCCGTATAGCCCGCGCCGAAATCATCGAGCGCGAAGCAGATGCCGCGCTCCTGCATGTCCTGCATGAAGACGGTCACGAGGTCTGGCATCAGCATGGCCGAACCCTCGGTGATCTCGAGGATCAGGCGCTCGCCGATGCCGGGGTCCACGCGCAGGCCGCGTTCCAGTGCGGTCAGCCAGCCCGGATAGCCGATGGAGCGGGCCGACATGTTGACCGAGAGCCGCAGCGCCGGGTCACGCGCCAGTTGCTCCAGCCCCATTTCCAGCGCCAGACAATCCACCCGGCGGCCCAGTTCGCTGTTCTCGATCGCGCCGATGAAATCGGCCGCCGGGATCACGCGCCCCTGATCATCCAGAAGGCGCATGAACCCTTCGAAGAAGGCCGCGCGCTTGGGCATCCGGGCCTGCACGATCGGCTGGAAGGCCAGCATGGCGCGCTTGTGCTTCAGTGCATCGCGCACCATGGCGATGGTTTCCGCCTTGCGCGCGGCTTCGGCGGCTGACAGCGGGCTTTCCAGCCCGGGTTCGGCCAGCACGGGTTGGGTGTATCGGGACATCAGCTACCTCCGCTATGCCGGGCCAAAGGTGCCGCGCAGGGGTTAAACCGGGGTTAAATGCGCGGCGCCGCAAGCGGTGGAATGCGGCGAATTGCACCGATCTGCGCGCCCGCGTATAGAGCGCCAAGGCAGACATGCGGGGAGAGGCG
>SKMI01000339.1 GCA_007121115.1 Paracoccaceae bacterium
CGGCGGCGAGAAAATCTCCTCGGGCGTTCCGACCTCGACGATCTCGCCGAGGTACATCACCGCGACCCGGTCGGCGAAGTGCTCGACGACCGAGAGGTCGTGCGCGATGAAGAGGTACGACAACCCGAACTCCTCTTGCAGGTCGCCGAGGAGGTTGAGAATCTGCGCCTGTACGGAGACGTCGAGGGCGCTCACCGGTTCGTCGCAGACGATGAACTCGGGGTCGACCGCCAGCGCGCGGGCGATGCCGATCCGCTGTCGCTGCCCGCCCGAAAACGCATGCGGATAGCGGTTGGCGAAATTGCGGTTCAGCCCCACCGCGTCCATCAGTTCCAGAACCCGCTCCAGCCGCGCCTTGCCCTTCAGCGTGCCATGCTCTTCCAGCGGTTCGGCGATGATGCCCGCCACGGTCATGCGCGGGTTCAGACAAGCCTGCGGATCCTGGAACACCATCTGCATCTTCGGGCGCATCCGGCGCAGGGCGGACTGGCCCATGGTGCCGATCTCGGTCCCGTCGATCTTGATGGAGCCTTCGGTGATGTCATAGAGCCGCAGCACCGCGCGCCCGCAGGTGGACTTGCCGCAGCCGGATTCGCCCACGATCCCCAGCGTTTCGCCCTCGTATATGTCGAAGGACACGCCATCCACCGCCTTGACCGCGCCCACCTGTCGGCGCAGCAGCCCGCCGGCGATGGGGAAATGCATCTTGAGGTCGCGCACCTCGAGCAGTTTCTTGCGCGGTTCGCTCATACAGGCTCTCCCGTGCGGTGGTCCCACCAGCAGGCGACATCATGGCCCGCACCGATTTCGCGCCGGGGCGGGTTTTCGCGGGCACAGCGGTCAAAGGCATGTGAGCATCGCGCCCGGAACGGACAGGCCGAGGGGTGCTTGCCCAGCATCGGCGGCTGCCCTTCGATCACGCGCAGCTTGTCGGCGCGCGGCTCACGCAGTTTCGGCACGGTCTTCAGCAGCGCGCGAGTGTAGGGATGCGCGGGGTTGGCGAAGACCTCGCGCACGGGGCCGTGTTCGGCCACCTGCCCGCCATACATGACCATCACCCGGTCGGCGATCCCGGCAATCACGCCCAGGTCATGGGTGATCCAGATGATCGCCATGCCCAGCTTCTCGCGCAGGTCCTTGACCAGTTCGATGATCTGCGCCTGGATGGTCACGTCCAGCGCAGTGGTCGGTTCGTCGGCGATCAGCACCTTTGGGTCACAGGCCAGCGCAATGGCGATCATTACCCGCTGGCGCATGCCGCCGGAAAACTGGTGCGGGAAATCCTTCAGCCGCCGCTCGGCATCGGGGATGCCGACCAGTTCAAGAAGCTCAACCGCGCGTTTCCGCGCCTTCGCCTTGTCCATGCCCATATGGCGGCGCAGCGGCTCCATGATCTGGAACCCAACGGTGAACACCGGATTGAGCGAGGTCATGGGGTCCTGAAACACAAAGCCCACATCACGCCCCCGGACGGCGCGCAGCTTCTCCTCGCCGATCTTCAGCAGGTCCTGGTTGCCCAGCATGACATGGCCGTCGCGCACCTCGGCCGGGGGCGAGGGCAGAAGCCCGATCAGCGACATCATGGTCACGGACTTGCCGGACCCGGATTCGCCCACAACGCCCAGCAATTCGCCGGGGCGCAACTCGAAGCTGACGGAGTTGACCGCATGAATTTCGCCCGCGCGGGTGCGAAACACGGTCTTCAAGTTCTTGACATCAAGAACAGGCAGAGCCCCATCGGGCATGCGTCCCTCCCCGGGAGATGGTGTTATTGGCCCCGGTCTTGCGCCGATGCTTCGGGCAAGGATTGCAGCTTTTTCACAAGTCTGACAAGGAATAATGTGAGCGCTCCCGGCAACTTCTGGCAGGGCTTTGAGACTGCACAAAAAAAGACCCCCGGCAATGCCGGGGGCCCGAAGATCAGCCGGAAAATCAGCCAGCGCCGATCAACAGCTATAGTACATCTGATACTCGATCGGATGGGGGGTGTGCTCGTAGTTGTAGACCTCTTCCCACTTCAGCGCGATATAGCCCTCCAGCTGGTCCTTGGTGAACACGTCACCGGCGAGCAGGAACTCGTGGTCGGCTTCCAGCGCACCTATGGCCTCGCGCAGCGAGCCGCAGACGGTCGGGATGTCGGCCAATTCCTCGGGCGGCAGGTCGTAAAGATCCTTGTCCGAGGCCTCGCCCGGATCGATCTTGTTCTTGATCCCGTCAATGCCCGCCATCAGCAGCGCCGAGAACGCCAGATAGGGGTTGCAAGACGGATCGGGGAAGCGGGCTTCAACGCGCTTGGCCTTGGGGCTTTCGGTCCACGGGATCCGGATCGAGGCCGAGCGGTTGCGCGCCGAATAGGCCAGCAGCACCGGAGCTTCAAAGCCCGGGATCAGGCGCTTGTAGCTGTTGGTCGAGGGGTTGGTGAAGGCGTTGAGTGCCTTGGCGTGCTTCAGGATGCCGCCGATGAACCACAGCGCTTCCTGGCTGAGGTCGGCATACTTGTCGCCCGCGAACAGCGGCTTGCCGTCCTTCCAGATCGACATGTTGCAGTGCATGCCGGTGCCGTTGTCGCCCTTGATGGGCTTCGGCATGAAGGTCGCGGTGCGCCCGTAGGCATGGGCCACGTTGTGGACCACATACTTGTATTTCTGCAGTTCGTCGCCCTGCTTGGTCAGCGAACTGAAGATCAGGCCAAGCTCGTGCTGACAGCTTGCGACCTCGTGGTGGTGCTTGTCCACCTTCATGCCCATTCCGGCCATGGTGGTCAGCATTTCGGACCTCAGGTCGGTGCCGATGTCGGTGGGGTTCACGGGGAAATAGCCCCCCTTGATTCCCGGACGGTGGCCCATGTTGCCGTTTTCGTATTCGGTATCGGTGTTCCACGACCCGTCCAGCGCGTCGACTTCATAGGCGACCTTGTTGGTGGAGGTCGAAAAGCGCACATCATCGAAGACGAAGAACTCGGCCTCGGGGCCGAAGAAGGCCGTATCGCCGATGCCCGAGGACTTCAGATAGGCCTCGGCCTTGACGGCGGTGCCGCGCGGGTCGCGGTCGTAGTGCTCGCCGGTGTCGGGCTCCAGGATGTTGCAGTGCAGGCAGATGGTCTTTTCCGCATAGAACGGGTCGACATAGGCGCTGTCCAGTTCCGGCATCAGCTTCATGTCCGACTGGTCGATGGATTTGAAGCCATTGATCGACGAGCCGTCGAACATCAGCCCTTCTTCCAGAAAATCCTCATCGACCTGATCGGCCATCATGGTGACATGATGCAGCCGCCCGCGCGGATCGGTGAATCGGATATCGACGAACTTGGCGTCCTCGTCCTTGATCATCTTCAGAACGTCAGCAGTGCTCATCTGGTGCTCATCCCTTTGCTTGGTTGGATAATCTTCCGCGTGGCAGAATGCCCGCGCGGTGTCTCAGAGCGCATCCTCGCCGGACTCGCCGGTGCGGATGCGAATGGCTTGCTCGACCGGGGTGACGAAGATCTTGCCGTCGCCGATCTTGTCGGTGCGGGCGGCGGCGACGATCGCCTCGATAGCGGCCTCGACCTGGTCGTCAGGCAGGACCACGTCGATCTTCACCTTCGGCAGGAAATCGACCACATACTCGGCACCACGATAGAGTTCCGTATGGCCCTTCTGGCGCCCGAAGCCCTTGACCTCGATGACGGAAAGCCCCTGAACACCCACGTCCTGAAGCGCTTCCTTGACTTCATCGAGCTTGAAAGGCTTGATGATCGCCTCGATCTTCTTCATCTGCACCGCTCCCCCGGGCCGATTGCCTCAATGTCCTGAGTGACAGACCATCTTGAGCCAGCAACGACAATCCAGACCGCCCGGCGCCCCACCTGCCCGCTCTGAAATCGCATGGGTGAGCACGGAATTCGGGCAATAAGATTATTTTTTGTGCATCACGAAAACAGGTGACGCGAAACATGGCTGAAATCCTGACCTCTGCACAAATGCGCGCCATCGAAGGGGCTGCGATTGATTCCGGCGCGGTGACCGGGCTGGAGCTGATGGAGCGCGCGGGCGCGGGCGTCGTCGCGGCGCTGATCGAAGCGCACCCGGAGCTTGGCCAGGGCGCCCACAGGGCGGCGGTCCTGTGCGGTCCGGGCAACAACGGCGGCGATGGCTACGTGATCGCCCGGCTGCTGGCCGAGCGCGGCTGGGCGGTCGAGGTGCTGGCCTGGGGCGATCGCGCCCGCCTGCCGCCCGATGCCCGCGCGATGCGCGAGGCCTGGGACCGGCTCGGGCCCACCGCGCCCCTGCACGCGCTGGGCGATTTCGGCTTTGCCGAGCCATGGCCCGAGGTGGTGGTCGATGCGCTGTTCGGCACCGGTCTGACCCGGCCGATGCCCGACGAGATCGCCAACGTGCTGACCGGGATCGACCACTGGCACTGCCGCGTGCGCGCGCCCTGCACCTTTGTGGCAGTCGATATCCCCTCGGGCCTGTGCGCCGATACGGGGCGCAATCTGGGCCGGGTCTTGCACGCCGACCTGACCGTGACGTTTCACGCCGAAAAGCACGGCCACCGGCTGGCGGACGGGCCAAAGCTCTGCGGGAAATGCGTGGTCGCCGATATCGGCCTGGCCCCCTGGGACCATCACCGCCATGACGCCTGAGCCCATGACCCCCGCGTCCGATCTGGCCCCGCTGATCGCGCAGCTGGCCAAGCGCGAGGATCAGCACAAATACGACCACGGCCACGCGGTGATCCTGTCGGGCGGGCCGGGCGAAGGGGGCGCCGCGCGGCTGGCCGCGCGCGGCGCGCTGCGCATCGGCGCCGGGCTGGTCACGCTGGCCTGCCCCCTGCCCGCGCTGGCGGAAAACGCGGCGCGCATGGATACGGTGCTGCTGCGCCCGCTCCATGACAGCCGGGCGCTTGCACGGATGCTCGAGGACCGGCGCTACAACGCGCTCTGCCTCGGCCCCGGCATGGGATTCGAGCGCGCGCGCGACATGGTGCCGGTGGCTCTGGGCTCCGGGCGCGGTGTTGTGGTGGATGCCGATGCGCTGTCGGCCCATGCCGCCGACCCCGAGGCGCTGTTCGCCCATTGCGGCCCGCACGCCGTGCTGACCCCCCACGGCGGCGAGTTTCGCCGCCTGTTCCCGGATCTGGCCGAGCGCGTGGCGGGCAACCCCGAGGCCGTGCTGCGTCAGGCCGCGGCACGCGCAGGCGCCGTGGTGCTGCTGAAGGGCGCGCGCACGGTGATCGCCGCCCCGGACGGCGCGCTGGCGGTGTCGGATGCCACCGGGCCGCGCGCCGCGCCGTGGCTGGCCACCGCCGGGTCGGGCGATGTGCTTTCGGGGATCATCACCGGCCTGCTGGCCCGGGGCTTCACGGCCTTCGATGCGGCGCGGCTGGGCAGCTTCCTGCATGTGGAGGCGGCGCGCGCCTTCGGCCCGGGGCTGATCGCCAGCGACCTGCACGAGTCGCTGCCACAGGTGCTGCGCAATCTGGCTGCAAACGGGGGCTGACGCCCGCCTTCGGTGCCGGAAATCGCGAAACCGGATTGCATTCGCACCGGATTTGCGCCCTACTCGCCGTAAATGTGGCTGGAAAGATGCGCATGAAGGACCCCCCCAACGAGGCCCCCGTCATCGAGATTCGCGGCCTGCACAAGAGCTTTGGCGCGCTGGAGGTGCTCAAGGGGGTCGATATCACCGCCCGGCGCGGCGATGTGGTCTCGCTCATCGGGTCCTCGGGGTCCGGCAAGTCCACGCTGCTGCGCTGCTGCAACCTGCTGGAAGACAGCCAGCAGGGCGAGATTCTTTTCGACGGCGAACCCGTCGCCTGGCGCGGGACCGGGCACTACCGCCAGCCCGCCGACCGCAATCAGGTGACGCGCATCCGCACCAACCTGTCGATGGTGTTCCAGAGCTTCAACCTGTGGTCCCATATGACCGTGCTGCAGAACGTGATGGAAGCCCCGCTGACGGTTCTGAGACAGGACCGTCCGACGGTCGAGGCCCGCGCCCGCACGCTGCTGGACAAGGTCGGCATCGGCGACAAGGCCGATGTCTACCCCGCGCAGATGTCGGGCGGCCAGCAGCAGCGCGCCGCCATCGCCCGCGCGCTGTGCATGGAGCCGCGCGCGCTCTTGTTCGACGAACCGACCTCGGCGC
>SKMI01000122.1 GCA_007121115.1 Paracoccaceae bacterium
AGCTTCGCAAAGGCAACCTGGTGGTGCCCGAGAGCGTGGCATCCTTGCGCGCTCCACTGATTGGGCCACTCTGGCGGTCACCGGAACCAGCCTTGCGGGATCGGAACGCCCTCTTGGGACTCCAGGTGCGCGCTCTGCTGCCATCGGCCTGACCAAGAGCCGCCTGATGAGCGCGTTGGCCCGTGCCGGGAGGGCCACGGTTTCGATGATCATGTAGGTGTATGCGTGCGGCGCGATGGATGTTAGCAGCCGATCGGTCGCTATCTGCACAAATCTCTTTTCATAACTACAACTGTAGTTATTTTTGTCGTATGACAACCACCACACTCCATGCCCGCACCCTGTCTGCCCTTGGCCATGATGCCAGACTGTCGATCTTTCGGCTGTTGGTGCAGGCTGGGAACGGCGGGCTGCGCGTGGGCGATATCGGCGCGCACTTGGATATGGCCCCCTCGACCCTGGCGCATCACCTCTCGGCGCTGGTGGATGCCAGTCTGGTTCTGCAGGAGCGGCAGGGGCGCGAGGTGTTCAACCGGGTGGACTATCCGGCCATGCGCGCGCTTGTGGATTTCCTGACCCACGAATGTTGCGCCGGCGTCACGATGCACGAAAAAGGGGATGCGGCATGATGCCCCGCGCGTCTTTTCAAGTAACAGAACCATATTTCTGGAACAGCAGCCATGACTGAGGCCTCCTTGACCTCACCGGGCCGTCGGTCTGCGCGCGATCTCACCGCTTCGCGTCATCTCTGGCAGCACCAACGGGTCTGGCTGGCGACGGCGTTCTTCCTTGCTGTTCTTCTGATCCTCGACCCCGCGCAGGCAAGCGACAGCGCTGTATTCGCGGGCAACGCGCTGATTCGCACTGCGCCTTTTCTGATCCTGTCGATTGCCATCGCGGCCTCGGCCGGGGCGACGGGCGCGGACACCCTGATCGCCCCGGCCTTTACCGGCGCGCCGCTGACCATGGTGGCGCTGGGGGCGCTGGCGGGGGCGGTGTCGGCGGTCATGGCCTTCTGGCTGGCCTCGCCGCTGATGGACCCGTCGATGTTCGTGCTGACCGCCGGGGTGTTGGGGGTCGATTTCGCACTCGCCAAGACGCTCGCGGCCTTCGGATTGGTGCTGGTGGGCGGCCTGATCACACATGCGCTGATGCGCGGCGGCGCCTTCGCGGACCCGCCGCGCGACGGCATCGGCAATGGCGGCTGCGGGGGCGCGCGGATCCGAGCCCCGAAGCCGGTGGTCTGGCGCTTCTGGCATGAGCCCGAGCGGCGGGCGAAATGCGCCGCAACCGGGCTCAACACCACACTTTTTCTGGCCAAATGGCTGACGCTGGCCTTCGTTCTCGAAAGCCTGATGCTGGCCTGGATCCCGGCCGAGACCGTGACCGCCACACTGGGCGGCGCCGGTCTGATGCCGATCGTTACTGCCACACTGGACGGCGTTCCGGCCTATCTTAACGGCTATGCGGCGCTGCCGCTGGTGGGCGGGCTGATCAGCCAAGGCATGGCACTGGGGGCTGGCATGGCGTTCCTCATCGCAGGTGGCGTGACCTCGATCCCTGCGGCGATGGCAGTCTGGGCCTTGGCGCGACCGCCGGTCTTCGCGCTCTATCCCGCGCTGTCGCTCGGCGGGGCACTGGCCGCGGGGCTGGTGTTCCAGCTCTGGGTGGCGCTTGCGTGACAGCACCGGCATGATCCCGCGACTGCCCGCAACCCGGCGCGAGGGCGTTGTCGCAGCACTCGGCACCTCGCTGACCGTCTCATGGGCGTCGAGCTACTACATTCCCGCCGTCCTTGCCGTGCCGATGGCCGAGGATCTGGGCCTCTCGCCGGTCTGGGTGTTCGGCGCGTTCTCGATGGCGATGATTGTCTCTGCCATGGTCGGCCCCTGGGCCGGCGCGCGGATCGACGGCGTGGGTGGGCGCGGCGTGCTGATCGGCTCGAACCTGGTCTTTGCCACCGGGCTCGTGATGCTGGCCGCGGCCCCGACACCCTTGATGCTGTTCGCAGGCTGGGCAGTGATGGGTCTCGGCATGGGGATCGGGCTGTATGAGGCCGGTTTCGCCACCCTGACCGGCATTTATGGCAAGGAGGCGCGCGGCCCGATCACCGGCATCACCCTGATCGCGGGCTTTGCCAGCACTGTGGGCTGGCCCCTTTCGGCGCTGATGCTGGCGACCTGGGGCTGGCGCGAGGCCTGTCTGGGCTGGGCGATGATCCATCTGTTGATCGCGCTGCCGCTGAACGCCTGCCTGCCGAGTGGCACGGCAACCGCGCGCGGGCCTGCCGATATGGAGGCGGATGGTCCGCCCCCGTCGCGGCTGGCGCTCTGGTTGCTGGCCTTTGTCTTCGCCGCGACATGGTTCAACGCCACCGCGATGGCGGCACATCTGCCGGGGCTGTTGCAGGCGGCGGGCGCCAGCACCGCGATGGCGATTGCCGCGGGGGCGCTGATCGGCCCGGCGCAGGTGGCCGCGCGGGTGCTGGAATTCGGGCTGATGCGCCGGTTCCACCCGCTGGTTTCGGCGCGCGTGGCGGCGGCGGCGCATCCGGTCGCTGCGGTGACGCTGATCGGCTTCGGCGGGCCCGCGGCCTATGTCTTCGCCATCCTCCACGGGGCAGGCAATGGCATCCTGACCATCGCCAAGGGCACGCTGCCGCTGGCGCTGTTCGGCCCGGTGGGGTACGGCCAGCGCATCGGCTGGCTGAACGCACCCGCGCGGATCCTGCAGGCCGCAGCCCCGCTGGTGTTTGGCGTGGCCCTGACCGTCTGGGGCGCGCAGGCGATCTGGTTGACCGCCGGGCTCGGGCTCTTGACCCTGCTGGCGCTGGCGCTGCTCAGGCGGAGCTGAGGCGGCGTGCCGCCAGCCAGCTTGCCAGCGCCATCAGTCCGGCGGTGGCAAGGCACAAGGGCAGCCCGCCGATCTGGTAGCTGAGGCCAGACAGCAATGTGCCGATCAGCCGCCCCGCCGCATTGGCCATGTAGTAGAAACCCACATCACGGGTGATCCGGTCGGCGGCACCGAAGGCGAGGATCAGGTAGGAATGGACCGAGGAATTGACCGCGAAGACGAAGCCGAAGAGCATCAGGCCCGCGACCAGCGTGGCGGTCAGCCAGTCCGCCGGATCGCCTGCGACAAGCGCCGCGAGTGCCAGAGCGAACGGGATCGGCACCAGAAACCCGACCCACAGGATGGCCTTGCGAACAGTCGCGGCCTCGGGCTGGCCCTTGCCGCCCAGAATGCGCGGGGCGAAAGCCTGCACGGCGCCATAGGCGATGATCCACAGCGCCAGGAACCCGCCGATCAGGAAGAACGCCTCGCGCCGCCCCTCGGCCGTGCCATCTGACAGCACAGCCTGGAAATAGACCGGGATGCCCACCACGAACCAGACATCGCGCGCCCCGAACAGGAACATCCGCGCCAGGCTCAGGCGGTTCACGCGCGGATCGCTCGAACGCCAGCCCGCCCAGGTGTCGGCCCCCTTCATCCGCCCCGGCAGACCCGCAGGCAGGAACAGGACCACCGCCAGCAGGATCACCGCCAGCACGCCCGCCATGCCCCAGACCGCCGCCTGAAACCCGGCCAGCGCCAAGAGTGCCGCGCCAATGAAGAAGCCCAGTCCCTTGACTGCGTTCTTCGATCCCGTCAGGGCCGCGACCCAGCGGAACAGGCCGCCATCCTCCGAAGGCGCCAGCAGCTTGACGGCGGATTTCGAGGACATCTTGGCCAGATCCTTGGCCACGCCCGACACACCCTGCACCGCCATCACGAAGATGACCGAGGCAACGATGCTCCAGCCCGGGTCCATCTGCGCGAGCGCCGCCAGCGCCGCGATTTGCAGCGCCAGCCCCGCATAGAGCGTCGCCGCCAGACCGAAACGCGCGGCCAGCCAGCCTGCGGCAAGGTTGGTCACGATCCCCGCGATTTCATAAAGCAGGAACAGATAGGCCAGCTGGATCGGCGTGAAGCCGAGGCTGTTGAAATGCAACAGCACCAGCATCCGCAGCGCACCATCCGACAGCATGAAGGCCCAATAGGCCGCCGTCACCGCCGCGTAAGCGCGCAAGGGGCTGGCGACGCTCACAAGGACCGCGCCACCATCCGGGTGATATCGGCCAATCGGCAGGCATAGCCCCATTCATTGTCATACCACGCATAGAGTTTCAGCTGCGTGCCATTGATCACCATGGTCGATGGCCCGTCGATGATGGCCGAGCGCGGGTCGTTGGTGTAGTCGCAGGACACCAGCGGGCGGTCCTCATAGCCAAGGATGTCCTTGAGCGGGCCTTCGGCGGCGGCCTTGAACAGCGCATTGACCTCCTCCACCTTGGTCGCGCGCTCGAGTTCGAACACGCAATCGGTGATCGAGGCGTTCAGCAGCGGCACGCGCACGGCATGGCCGTTCAACCGGCCCTTGAGTTCGGGATAGATCAGCGTGATCGCCGTGGCGCTGCCGGTGGTGGTGGGGATCAGGTTTGTCAGGGCAGACCTAGCGCGGCGCATGTCCTTTGCGGGGCGGTCGACGATGGTCTGGGTATTGGTCACGTCATGGATCGTGGTGATCGAGCCATGCCGGATGCCGAGCGCCTCGTGGATAACCTTGACCACGGGTGCAAGGCAGTTGGTGGTGCAGGAGGCGGCGGTGATGATGGTCTGGCTACCGTCATAAAGGTGGTGATTGACACCATAAACGAGGTTCAGCGCGCCGCCGTCCTTGACCGGCGCGCTGACAACGACCTTCTCCACTCCGGAGGCGAGATAGGACCCGATCTTTGCTGCCGTCTTGAAGGCGCCCGTGCAGTCGATGACCAGATCGACGCCCATCTCGGCCAGTGGCAATGCTTCTATGGTCTTCTCATGCGTCAAGCGGATGGGCGTCCCGTTCAGGACCAGAGCGCCATCCTCTGCGGACACGGGTGTGTCCCAGCGGCCATGGACCGAGTCGAACTCCATCAGCAGCGCGTGCTGTTCGGCATCGCCGACCGGATCGTTCAGCAGCACGATCTCGCCCCCTGCTCCACTGTCGATCATGTCACGCAGCGCCAGTTTTCCGATGCGGCCAAGGCCATTGAGAGCTATCCGGGTCATCTTGTCTCGCCTTGATGGTGGATTTGGAGGTTTGTGTTGCGCATGTGGCCTTGGTCTGGTGACAGTCTGATGACAGGGGTCACGCCGCGAAGCGCTGCCTTGTGCGGTTTGCGAACCACACCAGCGACAGCATCACCGGCACTTCGACCAGCACGCCGACGACGGTGACCAGCGCCGCGACAGAGTTCAGGCCGAAAAGGCCGATGGCCACCGCCACCGCCAGTTCGAAATGGTTCGATGTCCCGATCAGCGCGCAGGGTGCCGCCACGTTGTGCGGCACGCCCCAGCGCCAGGCGGCGGCATAGGCCAGCGCAAAGATGCCATAGGACTGGATCAGGATCGGCACGGCGATCATGGCGATCAAGAGCGGGCGCTCGATGATCACATCACCCTGAAACCCGAACAGCAGCACCACCGTGCCCAGCAGCCCGAGCACCGAGAACGGTTTGAGCCGCGCCGTGAAGCCCTGGACCGAGGCCTCGGCCTGCGATTCGCCCGCCGCGGTCCGGGTCAGGCTCAATCGCGTCAGCACCCCGGCCACCAGCGGCACCACCACGAACAGTGCAACCGACAGCAGCAGCGTGTCCCAGGGCACCGTCAGGTCGGTCAGGCCCAAGAGCAGCGCCACCAGCGGCGCATAAAGCACCACCATCACCACATTGTTCACCGACACCTGCGCCAGCGTGTAGTTGGGGTCCCCCTTGGTGAGCTGCGACCAGACGAACACCATCGCCGTGCAGGGCGCCGCCCCCAGCAGGATCAGCCCGGCAATGTATTCGCCCGCAGTTTCAGGCTCGATGAAGGGGGCAAAGACGAACTCGAAAAAGATGACGCCCAGCACCGCCATGGTGAAGGGCTTGATGGCCCAGTTCACCGCCAGCGTGATGATCAGCCCCTTCGGGCGTTCATGCACCCGCGCCAGTGCGGCGAAGTTCACCGCCACCATCATCGGGTAGATCATCACCCAGATCAGCACCGCGATCACCAGGTTGATCTGGCCAA
>SKMI01000202.1 GCA_007121115.1 Paracoccaceae bacterium
CACGAAGGCCCAGAACACCACCCATTTTGTGCTGATCCCGGCCATTTCCGCGGCCTCGGGGTTCGACCCCACGGCGTAGAGCTTGCGCAGCGGCCGCAGCCGCGCCAGCGCCACATGCAGGACCACCACGACCAGCAGCGCGGTCATGAAGCCGGCGCGAAGCTGAAGCCCGCCGATTTCGAACAGCCGCTGGTTCGGAAACTGCGTCAGCCACAGCGGCAGTTGCGCGGTCGAGATCGACTTGCCGTCGGCGAATTCCACCAGCAGCATCCGGAACAGCGCCATGGTGCCCAGCGTCACGATGATCGCCGGAACCCGGCCAAAGGCCACGAAAAACCCGTTGAACGCCCCGAAACAGGCGCCAAGCCCCATGGCAAAGGCCACCAGCACCAGCGGGTGCAGGTCCGGGAAGGTGGCGATCATGGACCCCGTCATGTAGGCCACGCAGCCGAGCATGGAGCCCACCGACAGGTCGATGTTGCGCGTCAGGATCACCAGCGTCTGCGCGGCGGCGAGGATCGCCATCACCGCCACCGCCGCCGAGATGCGGTTGAAGAGCCGTGGCCCCAGGAAATTGGGGATCTGCGTGGCGAAGAAGCCCAGCACCAGCGTCAGCACCAGCACCAGCGCGAACAGCCGCAGGGTCTGCGCGCCCAGCCTGTCGAACAAGGTCCAGCCCATCAGGCGCGCCCCCTCATGCTGCCGCCACCCGCTGCCCGGTGGCCAGCGTCATGATGCGTTCCTGCGTGGCCTCGGCGTTGTCCAGAATGTCCATCATCCGCCCCTCGCGCATCACCGCGATCCGGTCGCCCAGCGCGAGCACCTCGGGCAGGTCGCTTGATATCACCAGAACCGCACCGCCTTGGGCGGCGAAGTCGCGGATCAGGGTGTGCACCTCGGCCTTGGCGCCCACGTCCACGCCGCGGGTGGGTTCGTCGAAGATCAGCAGGTCAGGGTGCAGGTTCAGCCATTTGGCCAGCATCACCTTCTGCTGGTTCCCGCCCGAAAGCTGGGCCACCGCCATGTCCATGTCGGCGGCGCGGATGTTCAGCTTTTCGCGATACGCCTGCGCGATCTGCAATTCGCGGCGGCGGTTGACCATGCCCCAGGGCGACAGGAAATCGCGCAGGGTCGCCAGCGAGATATTGGCCCGGATCGACATCGGCATGGCGAGGCCCAGCTTGCGCCGGTCCTCCGAGACATAGGCGATGCCCGCGTCGATCGCCTCGCGCGGGCTGGTGGCGCGCAGGGGCTGGCCCTTGAAACGGATGGTGCCCGCGGTTGCGGGGGCGATACCGAAAAGCGCAAGGCCCACATCCGTGCGCCGCGCGCCGATCAGCCCGGCCATGCACAGGATCTCGCCCGCGCGCAGGTCGAAGCTGATCCCTTCGAACACGCCTTCGCGGGTCAGGTCGCGGACTTCCAGCATCACCTCCTCGCGGGCTTTCGAGGGCACATGCTCGAACAGGTGATCGACCTCGCGGCCAACCATCTCGGCGATCATCTGCTCGGACGTGACTTCGGCAATGGGGCGGGTGGAGATATGTTCGCCGTCGCGGATCACGGTCACGCGGTCGCCGATCTCGAATATTTCCTCCAGCCGGTGCGAGATATAGATCACCGCCACCCCCTGCCGGGCCAGCCGCACGGCGACGGCGCGCAACTGCTCGGCCTCGTGCGCGGACAGCGCGGCGGTGGGTTCGTCCATGATCAGCACGCGCACGTCCTGGCTCAGTGCGCGCGCGATCTCGACCGCCTGCTGCTCGGCCAGCGTCAGGGTGGCCGCCATTTGGTCCAGATCGAGGGTCATGCCGATGCGCCGGGTCAGATCCTCGGCCCGCGCGTGCAGGTCACCCCGGCGCTGGATCAGCCCTTCGGTGGTCGACGAGATGAAGATGTTCTCGGCCACGTCCAGATCGGGGAACACCATCGGTTCCTGATACATGGCGGTGACGCCGTGGGTCCGCGCCTCCTGCGGACCGCGCAGGTCCACGCGGACACCGTCGATTTCCACATGCCCCGCGCTGGGCGCGTGCACACCGGTCATCACCTTGATCATGGTGGATTTTCCGGCGCCGTTTTCGCCGATGATGGCGTGCACCTCGCCAGGGTAGATGTCCAGCGACATGTCGCGCAGCGCCTGCGTGGCGCCGAAGCGCTTGGAGACGTTACACAGGCGCAGGACGGTCTTCGGGTCAGTCATTCGCTCCCCCAAGAGGGTCAAGCGCTGCGGGCGGTGATCGCCCGCAGCAAAGGCACGCTTACTCCGCCGCGGCTTCCACGTTTTCCGGGGTGTAGACCGTGAAGGGGCCCATCAGCACGCGCTTGGCGCCGGGACGGCCGGGGTCTTCCTCGATGGTATACTCGCCCATGCGGCCCGCGACGAAGCTTTCGCCGATATCGCCGGTCAACTGCCCGGTGGCCAGGCCATAGGCGACGTGGTAGCTGAGGTAGCCAAGGTCGCGGAAATCCCACAGCGCGAATTCCGGCGCGCAGCCCGCCATGGTGTAGGACACCATTTCCGACGGCAGGCCCAGGCCCGAGACCTTGACGTCATCGCACATGCCTTCGTCCTGCATGGCCTTGGCGGCGGCCTGAATGCCGACGGTGGTGGGCGACATGATCAGGCCGAGGTCCGGATACTGGTCCACCAGCGCCAGCGCGCGGTTGTAGCTGACCTCGGACTGGTCATCGCCATAGACCGTGTCCACCAGTTCGATGCCGCTGTAGCGCTCATCGGCCTCCAGCACCTCGCGCAGCGACGCGATCCAGGCGTTCTGGTTCGCGGCGTCCGGCGTGGCCGACAGGATCGCCATCTGCCCCTCGCCGCCCAGGATCGAATGCGCCATGTCGGCCATCACCTCGCCGATGGAGCCGAAATCGACCTGCGCGACGAAAACATCCTCTCCCTCGCCCGAGGGGATGGGGCTGTCCCAGGTTACCACGCGTGTCCCCGCTTCCTGCGCGGCGCGCGCACTCGGCGCGATCTGGTCGCCCGCGTTGTTCGACAGCATAACCGCCGAGCGGCCCTGCGTGGTGGCCGTGGTCATCAGTTCGATCTGGCCTGCGACCGAGTTCTCCGGCGTGGGGCCGACGAATTGCAGCATACCGGGGTTTTCCAGTTCGGCGTGCGCTTCCTCGGCGCCCTCGTTGGCCTGATCGAAGACCAGAATGCCCAGGAATTTCGGCAGCAGCACCATGTCCGCCGAACGGCCGTGTTCCAGCACGGTCTGCGCCGAAAGCGGCAGCGCCGTGCTCAGCAGCAGCGCCGCAGCGCTGGTGGCTAGGGGTTTGAAGGGTTTCATGTTGTCCTCCCATAGGTTGATAAACCGTGTGTGCCCCCCACCGCCGGTGCCCGTTGCCTCCTTGGCCCCGGCGGCGGGGGCTGGTCTTAGGCCTGTTGCGTGGTCTGGGTCTGCTCGCCCAAGCCCTCGATCCCCAGCCTTATGGTCTGGCCGGGTTTGAGGTAGACGGGCGGTTTCTGCCCCAGTCCCACGCCCGGCGGCGTGCCGGTCGAGATCACGTCGCCGGGTTGCAGCGACATGAATTGCGAGATGTAGGAAACCAGATGCGCGACGCCGAAGATCATGGTCGCGGTCGATCCGTCCTGCCAGCGGTGGCCATCGACCTCCAGCCACATGGCCAGCGCCTGCGGATCGGCGATTTCGTCGCGCGTGACCAGCCAGGGGCCGATGGGGCCGAAGGTGTCGGCGGACTTGCCCTTGACCCATTGCCCCTCGCGCTCGATCTGGAACGCGCGTTCGGAAAGGTCGTTGATGACGCAGTATCCGGCGACGTGGTTCATCGCCTCGGCCTCGGTCACATAGCGCGCCTCGGTGCCGATGATGACGCCAAGCTCGACCTCCCAGTCGGTCTTGGTGCTGCCGCGCGGGATCAGCACGGTGTCATTCGGCCCGCAGATGGCGCTGGTCGCCTTCATGAACAGGATCGGCTCGGACGGAACCGGCGCCCCGGTCTCGGCGGCATGGTCCGAGAAGTTGAGGCCGACGCAGACGAACTTGCCCACGCCGCCCACGCAGGGACCGATGCGGGTGGCCGGGTCGATCACCGGCAGATCGGCACCCTCTGCCTTCGCCGCCAGATCGGCCAGACCGGCATCCGACAGCACCGGCCCGGCGATGTCCGGCACCAGCGATGACAGGTCGCGCAGCTGCCCCTCTGTATCCAGCATGGCGGGGCGTTCGGCGCCCGGCTCTCCGACACGCAAGAGTTTCATGCGGTTTTTCCCTTCTTCTGATCCTGTGGTGCGGGCATGTCGGGGACCGGCTTGCGCGGCCCTTCGCCCTGCAGTGCCCGCTTGATGTCCTGCGCCACCAGCCCCTGCAGGCGTGCGATGGCCGCTTCCGAATACCACGCCGCGTGCGGGGTGAGCAGCAGGTTCGGCGCATCGCGCAGGGGCGAGTCTGCGGGCAGCGGCTCGGTGTGGAACACGTCCAGCGCCGCCCCGGCGATCACGCCGTCATGCAGCGCGCGGGCCAGATCGGCCTCGACCACCAGTTGCCCGCGCGCAGCGTTGACCAGCATCGCGTGGGGCTGCATGGAGGCCAGCCGCGCGGCATCGACAAAGCCGATGGTCCCGGGCAGCGCGGGCGCGTGGAGCGTGACCAGATCGGCGCGGGCAAACAGCGTGTCCGCCTCCACCGCCTCCACCCCCAGCGCGCGGGCCTCGTCCGTGCTCAACGCCGGATCGGTCGCCAGCATCCGGAAGCCGAAGCCGCGCAGCCGGTCCAGCACCGCGCGGCCAATGGCCCCCAGCCCGAAGAAACCGATCACCGTATCGGCAAAGGGCTTCATCGGCCGCGCCACGCCCACGGCGGCCCAGTCGCCCGCGCGGACCGAGGCATCGAGCGGCACCAGCTTGCGCAACAGCGCCAGCGCGGCGGCGGCGGTGTGTTCGGCGACCTCGTCGGTGCAATAGTCCGGCACATAGCCCACCCGCAGCCCGGCGCGGGCGCAGGCCGCAAGGTCGATGTTGTCATAGCCGATTCCGTAGCGGATGACCGTGCCGCCCGCGTTCATGGCCCCCACCGCCTGCGCGTCGAAAGGGGCGAACTGCACCACCGCCACATCGGCGCCCGCCACCGCCTGCGCCACGTCTGCGGCGCTCTTGCACTGATACGCGGCGAAGTCGGCGCCGGCAGCGCCGGCGGCGGCTTCTTCGGTCGCGACCGCCGGAAAGGTGTAATCGGTGACGACAACGCGGGCGGTCATGGCGCCTCCTTCAGGTAATCGTGGACAATCTCGCCCGGGACCAGCGTGAAATCGGCGCGCCAGAAGAAGCCCTCCAGCGGCTCCAACACCGGCAGTCGGAAAATCGGCAGTTGCGCGTTGGGGCGCAGTTCCACCGTGCAGGGGCCGCGCCAGGCCTCATGCACCACCACATCCGCCAGGCGGCGCGAGGTCAGTTGCCGCACCAGCGGGCGTGCGTCGATCTGGTCCAGTGCCTTGAGGTTCAGATTCAGCGCGAAGTCGAAATGCGGTTTCAGGTCGGTAGCGTCGGCGGGCACCTGCTTGTAGGGCAGCGTGCCGGTCAGCACCTCGATCCCGTTGCGCACCACCTGCCCCACCAGCAGGTCGCCGCGCGGCTCCAGCGTGCATTGCGCCAGCTTCTTCGGCTGGCCATGTACCTCGCGCCCATGGGCCACGCCGATGTCCGAGGACAGCGCCAGATAGGGCGAATAGCCGCCCGTCGCCCCGCCGGGCAGCCGGGCGCCGATCATGACATTCGCCTCGCCATATGGGCCCAGCCAGTCGGTATCGTTCATGCGATAGACATGCGCGCAGGCGATGTCGCCCACCGGCTCCAGCGGCGGGGGCAGCAGGAAGCGGATGGCATCCGGGTCCGTGCGCCAGTAAAGCGTCAGGATTTCCGCGTTGCGGAAAGTGAAGGGAAAGGGCGGCACCATGGGCGCGTCCCAGGGCGCGGAGAACCCCGGCGCGCGGATGGTGTCCATCGTCAGGGGCCGCAGCCCGTATTTCCCGCCCCCGCTCATGCCGCGATCCGGCGCACGACATCTTCGCGCACCTCGATCCCCAGCCCGGGGCCGGTCAGCGGGTAGGCCCAGCCGTC
>SKMI01000140.1 GCA_007121115.1 Paracoccaceae bacterium
ACGGCACGCGGGCAGGGCCTGACGACCACGCTTTGGACCAACGGCTGGCTCGCCGAACCCGTGGCCCCGCCCGCGCGCCCGCTCTGGATCTGGGGCGCGGGGCATGTGGGGCGCGCGATCACCGCCACCCTCGCCCCGCTGCCGGATTTCGCGCTCACCTGGGTGGACACCGGTCCCGAGCGCTTCCCGGACATCGTGCCCGAAGGTATCACCCCCCTGCCCGTCCCCAACCCCGCCGATGCGGTCGCCGCCGCCCCACAGGACGCCGAGCACCTGATCCTGACCTACAGCCACGCGCTGGACCTGGAACTCTGCCACCGGCTGCTGGGTCATGGCTTTGCCAGCGCCGGGCTGATCGGTTCGGCCAGCAAATGGGCGCGGTTCCGCAGCCGCCTGCGGGCACTGGGCCATACGGAGCCGCAGATCGCCCGCATCACCTGCCCCATTGGCGACCCACTCCTTGGCAAACACCCGCAAGCCATCGCCATTGGCGTGGCCAGCACCCTGCTGAGCACAGTCCACGCCGAAACCGAGGCCCGCATACCGGCATGGCCCGCCCGTCCCTGATGACAACCCGCTCCCAGGATCCATGGACATCATCTTGCCGAGAAATACCCCGGGGGAGTCGCGCAGAATGCGCGACGGGGGCAGCGCCCCCCAACGCCATGCATGGTCTTGAAGGCCCGCCCACGGCGGGCCTTCGCCGCAAGGTCACACCCGCGCGGACTGGACAGACCCAAGGACACCCCAATGCCCCGAAAGCTTGACCTGCCCGACAGCCATGCCGCCCGCGAGGACGGCCTGCCCTTTGCGCCCTCGGCGGCGCGCAACGCCCAACCCATCGGCGAGGTGCTGGCGCGCCGCCTGCCCGCGCAAGGCCGGGTGCTGGAACTGGCGAGCGGCACGGGCCAGCACGCGATCGCCTTTGCAGCGCGCTTTCCCGGCCTGATCTGGCAGCCCAGCGAACTGGCCGAAGCCAATCTGGCCACCATCCGCGCCCGCGCCGCGCGCGCCGACCTGCCGAACCTGCGCGCCCCGATCCCTCTGAATGCCTGTGCGCCGGGCTGGGGTGCGGCGCAGGCCGGGCAGGACGCGGTGGTGCTGGTCAACCTGCTGCATCTGATCTCGGAGCCCGAAGCCGCGATCCTGCTCGCCGAAGCACCGCGGACCCTCGCGCCCGGAGGGCAGGCGTTCCTCTACGGTCCCTTCCGGCGCGACGGCGTGCTGCTGACCCCGGGCGACCGCGCCTTCGACGCGCATCTGCGCGCCCAGGACCCGGGCATTGGCTACAAGGACGTCGCCTGGGTCACTGACCGGCTGACGACCGGCGGGCTGCATGTCATCGAGCGTGCCGAAATGCCCGCCGACAACCTGATGCTGGTGGCCCGCCGACCGCAGTGACCCTGCGCCTGGGTTGATCCAGATCATGGCCCCGCCCCGCCGCGGCGTGCGATGGCTCCACGCAAAACATTCGAAAAGGAGAATACGTATGGACTACGCCGCCTTCATCAGCGAGACCCGCGACCGCAGCCGCACGCTGGCCAGGACCATCCCCGACGCCATGAAGGGCTTCGGCGCGCTCTCGCGCGGGGTCAAGGACAGTGGCACGCTTGGGGTGAAGGAAAAGGAATTCGTGGCCCTCGGCATCGCCGTGGCCATTCGCTGCGAACCCTGCATCGCGTTTCATGTGGAGGCGCTGATGAAGGCGGGCGCCACGCGCGAAGAACTGGGCGACGTGCTGGCCATGTGCATCCAGATGGGCGGCGGCCCTGCGGTCATGTATGCCGGCAAGGCGCTGGAATGCTGGGATCAGCTGGCTGGCTGAGCGCAACGCGTCCCGGACCAGGCCGAAAGCCGGGGGCCAGCCCCCCGGACCGAGCTATAAGCCGGGGGGCCAGCCCCCCGGACCGAGCTATAAGCCGGGGGGCCAGCCCCCCGGACCCCCCGGGGTATTTCCGGCAAGATGAAAGGGGGACGGGGCAGCGCGCTCAGCGGATCTTGAGCGTGGCGAGGCCGATCAGGGCGAGCACCAGGCTGATGATCCAGAAGCGGATCACGATCTGCGGCTCGGCCCAGCCCTTCTTCTCGAAATGGTGATGAATGGGGGCCATCAGGAAGACACGCTTGCCGGTCAGCTTGAAATAGGCCACCTGGATGATGACCGAGAGCGTTTCGATCACGAAGATGCCGCCGACGATGGCCAGCACGATTTCGTGCTTGATGGCGACCGCCATGGCGCCCAGCGCGCCGCCCAGCGCGAGGCTGCCGGTGTCGCCCATGAACACCGCCGCCGGGGGGGCGTTGTACCACAGAAACCCCAGCCCGCCGCCCGCCAGCGCGGCGGTGAAGATCAGAAGCTCGCCCACCCCGGGCACGTAATGCACATCCAGATACGAGGTGAAGTCCACCCGCCCCACGGCGTAGGCGATTGCGCCGAGCGTCCCGGCGGCGACCATCACGGGCATGATCGCCAACCCGTCCAGTCCGTCGGTCAGGTTGACCGCATTGGCCGAGCCGACGATGACGAAGGCGCCGAAGGGGACGAAGAACAGCCCCATGCCCAAGAGCACATCCTTGAACACCGGGACGGCTAGCTGACCGGTAAGCGCCTCGGGGTGCAGGTAATACGCGGCAACCGAGGCCAGCCCGCCGATGACGAAGCCCAGCCCCAGCCGCACCTTGCCGGGCACGCCCTTGTGCGAGTTGCGGCTGACCTTGGCCAGATCATCGACAAAGCCGATCAGACCGAAGCTGACCGTCACCAGCAGCACCAGCCAGACATAGCCGTTGTCCAGTCGCGCCCACAGCAGCGTTGCCACGGTCAGCGCCGAGAGGATCAGCAGCCCGCCCATGGTGGGCGTCCCGGCCTTGGTCAGCAGGTGGCTTTCGGGGCCGTCATCGCGGATCGGCTGGCCATTGCCCTGGCGCGCGCGCAGCATCAGAATCAGGCGCGGACCGAACAGGAAGCCGAACAGCAGCGCCGTGAAGAACGCCCCGCCCGCCCGAAAGGTGATGTAGCGGAACAGGTTGAACGCGGTGTGCGTGTCGGAGAATTCGGTCAGCCAGAACAGCATTGGTCAGCGTCTTTCGCGAAGGTGAGCGTCCGCATGACCCTTCCGAACGCCAAGGTCAAGGTTGCACGCGGCGAAACGCCGCGACCGTGGCGGACAGGCGCCTGCCGCGCTCATGCCCGGCGCTCCAGCGCGGCGACAGCGACCGAGGCCTGTTCCACATCGTCGAAGGGGTAGACCGTGTCGCCCACGGTCTGGCCGGTCTCGTGCCCCTTGCCCGCGATCAGCAGCGCGTCGCCCGGACCGAGCGCGTCGACCCCGCGCAGGATCGCTTCGGCGCGGTCGGGGACTTCGTTCGCCTCGGGGCAGGATTTCAATATTTCTACACGAATTGCGGCCGAATCCTCGGTTCTCGGGTTATCATCTGTCACATATACAACATCGGCGTGGTCTGCCGCCGCCGCGCCCATCAGCGGGCGCTTGCCGCGGTCGCGGTCACCGCCCGCGCCAAACACCACGACCAGCCGCCCCATGACATGCGGGCGCAGCGCCTTGAGCGCGGTTTCCAGCGCCGCCGGGGTATGCGCGTAATCCACGAAGACAGGCGCGCCGTTGGCCCGCCGGGCTGCCAGTTCCATGCGCCCGCGCACGCCCTGAAGGCGCGACAGCGTGGCCACGGCGGCTTGCGGTTCCGCGCCGGTGGACAAGACAAGCCCCAGCGCGAGCAGCACATTGCCCGCCTGAAACCCGCCGATCAGGGGCAGGTGCACCTGATGCGTGTGCCTGTCATAGGAAAAGCGCAGATCCTGCCCGGCGGCATCGAACCGCTGGGCCAGGATGCGCAGATCGGCGTCTGCGTCCCGGCCGACGGTCAGGGTGGACTGCCCGCGCTCGGCGGCGATGGCCAGCACATCGGCGCCGCGCGGGTCATCCATGTTGATGACCGCCGCGCCTTCGGGCGGCAGGACGCGGGCGAAAAGCCCGGCCTTGGCGGCGAAATACGCGTCAAAGCCGTCATGATAATCCAGATGATCCTGGCTGAAGTTGGTGAAGGCCGCGGCGCGCAGTTGCACTCCGTCCAGGCGGCGCTGTTCCAGCCCGTGGCTGGAGGCTTCCATGGCGCAGTGCGTGACACCCTCCCCCGCCATGTCGGCCAGCAGCCGGTGCAGGGTGATCGGCTCGGGCGTGGTATGGGCCAGTGGGGCGGAATAGGCGCCTTCGATCCCGGTGGTGCCCAGATTGGCCGCCGCATGGCCCAGCATGGCCCAGATCTGGCGCGTGAAGCTGGCGACGGAGGTCTTGCCGTTGGTCCCCGTCACGGCGGCCATGCATTCGGGCTGCGCGCCGAACCAGAGCGCGGCGGCATAGGCCAGCGCCATGCGCGGGTCCTCGGCCACGATCAGCGCGGCCTCGCGCCCTGCAAGCGCGGGCGCGGCGATCTGCGCGCCTTCGCGGTCGGTCAGCAGTGCTGCCGCGCCCATGCGCAGCGCGTATTGCGCGAACTCGGCGCCGTGCATGCGCGTGCCCGGCAACGCAGCGAACAGGTGGCCGGGCCGGGTCTGGCGGCTGTCCACGGAAAGGCCGGTGACGGCGATATCGCCCCCCTGCGCCGGGCGCAGGCCCAGTTGCGAAAGCTGTCTTGTCGGCCCGGTCGCGCTCACATCCACCCCCTGCCTGCGCCGCTTAGTGCGCCGCTGTTAACGCATCGCGCAGGGACTGTTCAATCTCGGCTGTTGAACGCGGCTGCACGCCCAGCAGCGGGCCGATGCGGCGGATGATCTCGCCCGCCACTGGCACGGCGGTCCAGCCGGCCGTGCGGCGCGGCTCGGACCCGGTGGTGTCCTCGGGCTCGTCCAGCGTGACGATCAGCACGTAACGCGGGTTGTCCATGGGAAAGGCCGAAGCAAAGGTCGCCAGCACCGCCTCGTCCATGTAGCCGCCCCCCGGGGCGGGCTTGTCGGCGGAGCCGGTCTTGCCGCCCACGCCGTAGCCGGGAATGCGGGCGAAACTGGCGGTGCCGCGCTGGACGGTCTGAAACAGCATGTAGCGCATCTGCGCCGAGGTCTTCTCGGATATCACCCGCTCGCGCTGCGGCAGGCCGCGCTGGCGTTTCATGGTGGGCGTGACCCGCCAGCCGCCGTTGACCAACGTGGAATAGGCGGCGGCCAGTTGCAGCGGGCTGGTGGACAGGCCGTGGCCGTAGGAAATGGTCATCGCCGAAAGCTCGGTCCAGCGATCGGGTAACAACGGCCGGGCGCGGCGGGTTTCGGCCAGTTCCACCGGCACGCCTTCGAGGAAGCCCAGCCGGTCCAGAAACGCGCGCTGCGCGTCCGGACCGATCCGCTGGGCCAGCCGCGCGGTGCCCACGTTCGACGAGCGCACGATCACATCGGTGGCCGAAAGCTCGGGGCCATAATTGCGGAAATCACTGATCCGGAAGCGGCCAACCTGCATGGGGCTGCGGGTGTCGACCATGGTGTCCGGGGACAGCATCCCTTCCTCCAGCGCCTGGGCGACGGTGAAGGATTTCATAACGGACCCAAGCTCGTAATACCCCTGCACCGCGCGATTGAAGAGCGGGCTGTCGGCGGGTTCGCCCTCGGTCGGGGGCGGGGGGCGGTCATTGGGGTCGAAATCCGGCAAGGAGACCAGCGCCAGCACCTCGCCGTTGCGCGGGTCCATCAGCACCGCCGTGGCGCCGTTCGCGTTCAGCATGCGCATGCCGCTGTGCAGCACCTCGGTAATCACCGCCTGCAGTGTCAGATCGAGGCTCAGTTGCAGCGGACGGTCCAGCGTTGCCGGGTCGCGCAGCCGGTCGTCGAAGTGGTGCTCGATTCCCGCCACGCCGATGATTTCCGCCGCGCGCACCCCCTGTTCACCGAAACTCGCCCCGCCCAGCACATGCCCGGCCAGCGACCCATTGGGATAGAGCCGCAGGTTGCGCGGGCCGAACATCAGCCCCGGTTCGCCGATATCATGCACCTGCTGACGTTGTTCGGGCGACAGCCGCGAGCGCACCCAGACGAA
>SKMI01000075.1 GCA_007121115.1 Paracoccaceae bacterium
CGAAACCTTCGCCTTGTCATGCCCGAAGGGCAAAAGATGCTCCGACGGGATCCCCAGCTTCCCACCAACCTCCTGAATCGGCCTCTTCGACGCCGCACGCGCTATCTCGATGTCGGTCTTGTGTGCCATTGATGCGTCCCTCGCCCTTTGGGTGTTCTTGTTCGAGGCTTCGTATAACGGGCCAGCGGGCGGGCACAGGATCGATACCGACATTTCCGGGACAGGAATCGCCAGAGCGGTCCGCTGTGTTGCCGCGCGGGGTCGTTGTATCCGGCGCGCAAGCTGGGTATCAGCGGAGCGCGCCGTACGGGCGCTGTCGGGGGAACCATGCAGCAGGAAGAGGCCCGGCCGCTGCTGGCGGCGCTGTGGATGACGGGCGCGATTGCGTCCTTCACGCTGATGGCGGTGGCCGGGCGCGCGATTCAGGTCGAACTCAGCTCGTTCGAGCTGATGTTCTGGCGCTCGCTCATCGGCTTCGGCATCGTGCTGGCGTTGGTGGCCGGGCTCAGCCGTGCGGGGCTGCGGCAACTGGTGCCGTCCGTGCCGGGGCTGCATCTGGCGCGCAACGTGTTCCATTTCGCCGGGCAAAACCTGTGGTTCTATGGCATCACCATGATCCCGCTGGCGCAACTGGTGGCGCTGGAGTTCACATCGCCCATCTGGGTGGCGCTGCTGGCGCCCTTGTTGCTGGGCGAGGCGCTGACCCGGCGCAAGCTGGCGGTTGCCGTGCTGGGCTTTGGCGGCGTGCTGCTGGTGGCGCAACCGGGGGTGCAGCCGCTGAATGCGGGGCATCTGGCCGGGATCCTGGCCGCGCTGGGCTTTGCGCTCAACGTGCTCTTCACCAAGCGGATCATGCGGCATGATTCCGTCTGGTGCGTGCTGTTCTGGATGACGCTTTCGCAGACGCTGTTCGGGCTGGCGCTGTCCTTCATTGGCGGGTTCACCTGGCCGTCGGTGGCGCTGATCCCGTGGCTGCTGGTGGTGGGCGTGACCGGGCTGACGGCGCATTTCTCGCTGACCTCGGCGCTGGCGCTGGCCCCGGCCTCGACCGTGGCGCCGATGGAGTTCGCGCGGCTGCCGGTGATCGCGCTGGTCGGTGTCTGGCTCTATGCCGAGGCGCTGGACGTGCTGGTTTTCCTGGGCGCGGCGATCATTTTTTCAGCAAACTGGTGGAATATGCGTGCAAAGCGGACAACGGCGCCCCCGGTGCCGCGCTAGGGCGCGGCATGGGGCTTCACGGGGCCTGAAAAATTCGCGCAGGCTTGAAATTTTCTGTTTCAAGGGGGTGCCCGTTATGCTCTAACACAGGGCGTCAGCCGCCTGCGGGCGAGGCTGGGAAAAGCAAGAAACTCTCTGGGAGGACCATGATGGATCGTCGTTCTTTTCTGAAGACTTCGGCGCTTGGCGGCTCGGCTGTCGCCGCGTCCAGCCTTGCGGCACCGGCGGTTGCGCAGGGGCGCACGCCGATGGTGATCGTATCGACCTGGCCGCGGGACTTTCCCGGCCTGGGCACCAGCGCGCAGCGTCTGGCGGTGCTGATCGAGGAGGCCACGGACGGCGCGATTGCCCCTGAATACTACGCCGCCGGTGAGCGGGTCGGCGCTTTCGACGTGTTCGACGAAGTGGCCGCCGGCAACGCGCAGGCATTTCACGCCGCGGACTATTACTGGCAGGGCGTGCATCCGTCGTTCGCCTATGTCTGCTCGGTTCCCTTCGGCTTGACCGCGCTGGAGCAGAACGCCTTCATCCACTACATGGGCGGGCAGGAGTTGTGGGATGAGCTTGGTGACGAATACGGCCTGAAGGGCTGGCTGGCCGGGAACACCGGCTGTCAGCCGGGCGGCTGGTTCAACACCGAAATCAACTCGCCCGAAGACCTGCGCGGGCTGCGCATGCGCATCCCCGGCATCGGCGGCTCCATGATGTCGCAACTGGGCGTGTCGGTGGTGTCGCTGCCAGGCGGCCAGATTTACGAAAACCTCGTCTCAGGGGCCATTGACGCGACCGAGTGGGTGGGTCCGTGGAACGACTATTACCTGAACCTGCACCAGGCCGCGCGCTTCTACTACAACCCGGGCGCGCAGGAGCCCGGTCCGGCGCTGTCGCTGACCATGAACAAGTCCTGGCTGACCAGCCTGCCGAGCTGGCAACAGCGTGCTATCCAGGCCTGCTGCCACATGGAAAACGACCGTATGATGGCGGAGTACAACGCCAATAACGGTCGTTACCTCGACATGCTGATCCGCGACCACGGGATTCAGATGCGCGAGTTCAGTGACGAAGTCTTTGAAGCCTTTGGCGAGGCGTCGGAGGCAGTGTTCGACGAGATTCGGCAGCACTCTGATCTTGCCAATCGCATGCATGAGGCCTTTGTCACTGCGCGCGCCGATGTTGGCCGTTGGCTGGCAATCTCGGAGCAGGAGTTCGCCTTCAAGCGCAACCGGGTGCTCGGGATCGAGTGACCCGCGCCAGTAGCGTTGTGGAGCGGGGCGGGGCCGGGATGGCCTCGGCCCGCTTTCCCGCGTGATGGCAGCTATCAAGATCGTTTCCGACGGGGACCGAACCATGCCGCACACCACCCCGGCAACCGGCATCGGGCCGATCATGCTCAGGCTTCTGGCCTGGGGGACGGTCATGGTGACCTTTGCCTTTCTGATCGAGAATTACTTGGTCCACTGGCGCGAGCAGGCCGGTGCCATGGGGTTTCTGCAGGGGCAGACGGATGGCCTGTTGTCGGCCTCGTTGTATGTGGTGGCTGCGGTGCTGACGGTCGTGATGGTGCTGCGCAGCCGCAACGAACCCTTGCGCCCCGACAGTGCCCGAATCGAAGCGCTGACGAACTATCTGGTGCGGGCCTGCTTCTTTGCGGTGCTGTTCGTGGGGCTGGGCGATACTGCGGTGTCGTGGCTGCGCGCTGAAGGGCTGCACCGGGTTCTGTTCAGTGACGAACTGGCCACCCAGCTCGGTCAGACGCGTTTTCGCGGGCCGATGGTGCACGTGCCGCTGATGATCCTCGGCTTCGTGGTGGCCGCGTTCACCCGCACGCTCGGGTTCTTCTGGCTGGCGCTGCTGGTGGTGCTGGTGCAGCTTCTGATGGTAATCGGGCGGTTCATCTTCGCCTATGAGCAGCCCTTCATGGCCGACCTGGTGCGCATGTGGTACGCGGCGCTGTTCCTGTTCGCCTCGGCTTACACGCTGGCCACCGACGGGCATGTGCGGGTCGATGTCTTCTATTCCTCGATGAGCCACCGGGCGCGCGCGCTTGTCAACGGGATCGGCTCGGTGGTGCTGGGCATGACCATGTGCTGGACCATCCTGATCCTGGGCACAGCGACCAGCGCGTCCACGCTGATCGGCCCTTTCCTGCGGTTCGAACAGGGCCAGCAGACTTATGGCATGATGACGAAATACACGCTGGCGGTGTTCCTGGGCGTCTTTGCGGTGAGCATGCTGTTCCAGTTCGCGGCCTACACGCTGGCTGCGGCGGCGAACTGGCGGGACGAATTCGATCCGAACGCCGAGCCCGAGGGGACGGAGACGGCCACCGACCCGAAACTGGCAGCAGGATAAGCCGACATGGAAGTCATCTTTCTGATCATCCTCGTCCTGATGATGATGTTCACGCTGGGCATCGGCTTTCCGGTGGCATTTGCGCTGCCCGGGTCGGCCATTGTCACCATCGGCCTCGCCGCTGGGTCAGGGTGGCTGTTCTTCGACGATACCAGCGCGTTTTTCATGCACGGTACGGCGGTGGAGTGGCTCAGCGCCGGGGTGACCAACTTTCGAGGTATCTACTGGGAGGCCGAGCGCGACACGCTGATCGCCATCCCGCTATTCGTGTTCATGGGCATCATGCTCCAGCGCTCCAAGATCGCCGAGGAGTTGCTGGTTACCATGGCCAAGCTGTTCGGCGCGCTGCCCGGGGGCCTGGGCATTTCGGTGGTGGTGGTGGGCGCGCTGCTGGCCGCCACCACCGGGATTGTGGGCGCCACCGTGGTTGCGATGGGCCTGATCTCGCTCCCGGCGATGATGCGCAACAACTACAGCCAGCCGCTGGCCACCGGCTCGGTGCTGGCCTCGGGCACGCTGGGGCAGATCATCCCGCCGTCCATCGTGCTGATCATTCTGGCCGACCAGTTGTCCTCGGCCGTGGATCAGGCCGCGCAGATGCGGACGCAGGAATACCGCGAGGCGACGGGCGCCTTCTCCATGCCGTCGGAGCTGGGCGTGACCGCCACCTCGGCGGGCGACATGTTCATGGGCGCGCTGTTTCCGGGGCTGCTGCTGGTGGGCCTCTATATCGTCTTCATCCTGGTGTTCGCGCTCATCAGCCCGAAAAGCGCCCCAGCCGTGCCGGTCGAGGGCCGCATGGACCGCGCCTTCTGGGGCGAGGTGTTCTTTGCCATCGTGCCGCCGCTGGTGCTGATCATCCTGGTGCTGGGCTCCATCATCACCGGGGTTGCCACCGTGACGCAGGCCGGGGCCGTGGGCGCTGCGGGTGCCGTGGTTATGGCGGGCTACAAGATCTATGAAGGCCGGTTCCGCTTCTGGCCGGTGACCATCGCGCTGGCGATGCTGGTGGCGATCTATGTGCTGTCCATCACCTTCAACCTGAACATCCGCCAGCTTGACCGTTCGGGCGATCACCTGGGCGTGGCGCTGGCCGCGCTGGCGGTGCTGACGCTGCTGGCCATGCTGGGCTGGAGCGCCTGGCGCACGCTGAAGATCAACAACACCCTGCGCGCGGTGATGATCGAGACCGCCAAGACCTCGTCGCTGGTGTTCATCATTCTGCTGGGCGCGGCGATGCTGATTTCCGCCTTCAGGGCGTTTGGCGGCGAACACATGGTGCGCGATTTCCTGGCCGGGATGCCCGGGGGCTTCTGGGGGCAGTTCGTGATCGTGATGATCGTGATCTTCCTGCTGGGCTTCTTCCTGGACTTCATTGAAATCGCCATCGTGGTGGTGCCGATCATCGCGCCGATCCTGCTGATGAACCCCGAGGCCAACATCACCGCCGTCTGGCTGGGCGTCATGATCGGGCTGAACATCCAGACCAGTTTCCTGACACCACCTTTCGGATTCGCGTTGTTCTACCTCCGAGGGGTGGCCTCGCGCACGGTCAAGACGCTGAACATGTACAAGGGGGTGATCCCGTTCATCGCGCTGCAGTTGCTGGCGCTGGTGATCGTGGGCTACAACCCGCCGCTTGTGAACTACCTGCCCGCACGTGTGCAGTTATTGTCCGAGAACGCGCCACCGCCACGAAACCCGCGATTGCAGGTCTGCGTGGAGGAGTTGCTGGCCCGCGAACTGCCCGCGCAGGAAAGCACCGTGCGCGGCCTGCTGTCCACGCTGGAGGGCGCCGACCTGTCGGTGCTGCCCGAGGGGCAACGGCGCAACGTGGAATCGGCGTTGGCCGCTTATGACGCGGGCTTCGACCAATTCGACGAATTCCAGGCGGCAAGCGCGGCCATCGAAGATGCGACCCCGGAGTATCGCCCGCTCCACCGCGAAGTGGCCGACATCCGGCGCCAGTTGGTCAGTATCGACATCCGGGTAGAGAACCTGGAGTCCCAGTTACGCAACCTGCGTGGCGACGCCCCCGAGACCGCTGCCGCGCGTGAGCGGGTCGAGGCGCAGATCGCCGGAGTGATGGAGGAGCGCGCCGAGGTGGAAGCCAGCATCCCCGACCGTTGGGAGCAGGCGCAGCGCGATTTCCAGGCGCTGGTTCAGGCCGAGACCATGGCCCGGAACACCTTCCGCCGCGATACCGAAGCCGCCTATGTCACCATCCGCGACATGGCCGAGACCATCGAGGCCGCGGACCGCTTCGCCGAGTTCCGCCCGCAGGTCGAGGCGCTGGCCGCCGAGGTGAACGTGGCCGACGACAACGAGCTGGCTTCCCGCATTCAGGAGCTTGAAACCGAGGTGGGCGGGGTGCCCGGCGCGGCGGATCTGCGCGCGGCGCTGACGGCGATCCGCGACGGGCTGACCGGGCGCCGCGCCTCGCCCGAGGCGGCAGCGGAAGCGGCGGAAGCGGCGGTCGAGGTCGCGCGGGAAGCTGTCGAATGGCGGCGCGCGGCGGCGGCAACGCTCCTGCGCCCGCTGCGCGAACTGGAGGCCGAGACCCGCTTCACGCTGGGGATGCGCGAACAGCCACGGCTGGAGCGTGACCACGCGCTGGAAGTGGCGCGCTGCGTGTCCGTGCACCGCGACGTGTCACTGCGGTTCTGATCGGATTCGCCGGGGGCGCGGTGGTGTCCCCGGCAACCGCTACTCCGGGCGGGTTGCGACTTGGGTGCCGAACTCGGCTTCCAGAAAGCGTTCGAAGGCGTCCAGGTTCACCGGCTCGAACTGCCCGAAGCCCTGCATCCAGACGCTGGCCTCGCGCAGGGCGTCCGGTTCCAGCTTGCACCACTTCACCCGGCCGCGCTTTTCCTGGCTGATCAGCCCCGCCGCCGCCAGTACGCCAAGGTGCTTCGAGATCGCCGCCAGCGACATCTGGAACGGCGCGGCCACGTCGGTCACCGCCATGTCGTCTTCCAGCAGCATGGACAGGATCGCCCGCCGCGTAGGGTCGGCCAGCGCCATGAAAACCTGATCGAGCGGCGGAGACATGGGCCACTTCTGGGCGCTTGGCGGAGCAAGGTCAACCGAAAGGTTGAACATGCTCGCGCAGGGGCGGACACCGTTCCATGCCAACGCTGCGTTGCGGCAAATTTCCAAAATCAAACGAAAACAATATGATAGCGCCCGGTCACGCGCCGCCTTCGCGCTTGACTCCGTCCTCGCCCCCGCCTAGCTTCCGCGCAGCTTCCGGACCCGGGGGAAACATGGCCGATGCGCGCGATCTGGAGCGGCTTCGAGCGCTGGAAAAGCGGATCGAAACGCTGAAGGCGACGCAGGACCCGCCCGCGGCGAAGGAAGATCATCATACGCTGGCCAACGCTGCCTGGCGCATGGTGATCGAGCTGGTGTCGGGCCTCGGCATCGGCTTCGGCATCGGTTACGGGCTCGATGTGCTGTTCGGCACCATGCCCTGGCTCCTGGTGCTGTTCACATTGCTGGGTTTCGCCGCCGGGGTCAGCACCATGCTGCGCACGGCCCGCGAGCTTCAGACCAAGAACGAACAGGCGGCAAAGGCCGCCGCCGAACGAGGGAACGACGCGCGTGGCTGAGAACGGCATAGACATCCGGCCCATGGACCAGTTCGTTGTAAAGCCGCTGTTCGGCGGCGACGTGGTCAACTGGTACACCCCCACCAACGTGACCCTGTGGATGGCGCTGGCCGTTCTGGCAGCGACGGCGCTGATGGTCTACGGCTCCCGCGGGCGCGCGGTGATCCCGTCACGGGCGCAGTCGGTCGCGGAAATGACCTACAGCTTCATCTACAAGATGGTGCAGGATGTGGCCGGGCGCGATGCGGTGCGGTTCTTTCCCTACATCATGACGGTGTTCCTGTTCGTGATGATGGCGAACCTTCTGGGGCTGATCCCGTTTGCCTTCACCACCACCTCGCATATCGCGGTGACGGCGGTGCTGGCGCTGACCGTGTTCATCTCGGTCACCGCGCTGGGCTTTATCCTTCATGGCACCAAGTTCCTGAAACTCTTCTGGGTCGACAGTGCGCCCTTGCCGCTGCGCCCGGTGCTGGCGCTGATCGAGCTGATTTCCTACTTCGTCCGCCCGGTCAGTCACTCCATTCGTCTGGCCGGGGCCATGATGGCCGGGCACGCGGTGGCCAAGGTGTTCGCGGGCTTTGCCGCCGCCCTGGGCGCGGCCTTCTTCCTGCCGATCCTGGCGGTGACCGCGCTTTACGCGCTGGAACTGCTGGTGGCGGTGATCCAGGCTTATGTGTTCACGATCCTGACCTGCGTCTACCTGAAGGACGCGCTGCATCCGGCGCACTGAGCCGAAGCGGCCCGGGTCGGCTTTAACAACCCCTATCCAACTGACTTCCAACGTAAGGAGAAACGATCATGGAAGGCGATCTCGTTCAAATGGGTGCTTACATCGGCGCTGGTCTGGCCTGTCTCGGCATGGGCGGCGCGGGTATCGGTGTGGGCCATGTGGCCGGCAATTACCTCGCTGGCGCGCTGCGCAACCCCTCGGCCGCCCCCGGCCAGACGGCATTCCTGTTCATCGGCATCGCGTTCGCCGAGGCACTGGGCATCTTCTCGTTCCTGGTCGCCCTGCTGCTGATGTTCGCCGTCTGATCGACACCCTTTTCCTTACGGCCGGGAGGCGGGCGCGGCCCGCTTCCCGGTGATCCACAGGACCGAAGGGGACGACATGGAAGATTCTGCCGAAAACGCGGTTGGCATGCCGCAGCTCGATTTCAGCACCTTCCCGAACCAGATCTTCTGGCTTCTGGTGGCTATGGTCGCGCTTTACATGATCCTGTCGCGGGTGGCGCTGCCGCAGATCGCGGCCGTGCTGGCGGACCGTCGCGGCACCATCACCGCCGACATTGCCGCCGCCGAAGAGGCCAAGCAGAAGGCGGTGGAGGCCGAGGACGCCTATCACAAGGCCCTGGCCGAGGCCCGCGCCGAAGCCGGGCGGATCGTCGATCAGGCCCGCGCCGAGATGCAGGCCGAACTCGACAAGCAGATGGCCAAGGCCGAGGCCGAGATCGCCGCGCAATCCGCCGAGAGCGAGGCGCGCATCCGCGAGATCCGCGCCAGCACCATGGACATGGTCTCCGAAATCGCCCGTGACACCGCCAGCGAGGTGCTGGGCGTGTTCGCGGTCAAGGCCGATGCCAAGACCGTCTCGGCTGCTGTCGATGCGCAACTGAAGCGGGAGGACGCGGCATGAAGCGGTTTCTGACAGGGGCTATGCTGCTGGCCGCCGGTCCGGCGATGGCGGCGGGGGATTACCCGTTCTTCTCGCTCCGCAATACCGATCTGATCGTGCTGATCGCTTTCGTGATCTTTGCGGGCATCCTGTATTACTTCAAGGTGCCCGGCATGATCACCGGGCTGCTGGACAAGCGCGCCGATGACATCCGCGGCGAACTGGACGAGGCCCGGCGCCTGCGCGAGGAAGCGCTGGAGGTTCTGGCCAAGTTCGAGAAGCAGCACGCCGGTGTGCAGGACCAGGCCGACCGGATCGTTGCCCGTGCCCGCGAGGACGCCCAGATCGCTGCCGATCAGGCCAAGGCTGACATGGCGGCCTCGGTCGAGCGGCGGATCAAGGCAGCGCAGGATCAGATCGCCTCGGCCGAGGCGGCAGCCGTGCGCGAGTTGCGCGAAAAGGCCGCCCGCGTCGCGGTGGCTGCGGCGCGCGAAGTGATTGCCAAGAAGCTGAGCGACGACGACCGCCGCGCGCTGGTTGCGTCATCTATCCAGACGGTGGACAAGCAGCTTCACTGAAGCGGCTTACAGCACGGACAAAGGCCCGGCGGCATGCCGGGCTTTTTTCGTCTTGGCGGAAGTGCAGGGGCTTGCAGGGGGGGGCAGGGTCGCATCGCCACTGATGCCGAAACGACCCTGCCGCAGGCACGGTCAGACCGCTGCCTTCAGCTTGTCGGCCAGATCGACCCGCTCCCAGGAAAACCCGCCATCCGATTCCGGCGCGCGGCCGAAATGGCCATAGGCGGCGGTGCGGGCATAGATCGGTTTGTTCAGGTCAAGATGCTCGCGGATGCCGGTGGGGGTCAGGTCCATGACCGCCGCCACCGCGCGCTCGATCACGGCGTTCGGAACCGTGCCGGTGCCGTGCGTGTCCACGTAGATCGACAGCGGCTTCGCCACGCCGATGGCGTAGCTGACCTGCAGCGTGCAGCGCTGCGCCAGACCGGCGGCAACCACGTTCTTGGCCAGGTAGCGCGCCGCATAGGCCGCCGAGCGGTCGACCTTGGTCGGGTCCTTGCCCGAAAACGCGCCGCCACCGTGCGGGGCCGCACCGCCATAGGTGTCCACGATGATCTTGCGCCCCGTCAGCCCCGCGTCCCCGTCCGGGCCGCCGATCAGGAACTTGCCGGTGGGGTTCACCCACCATTCGGTGCCCTTGGTCAGCCAGCCCTCGGGCAGCACTTCTTCCACATAGGGGCGGATGATGGCCTTCACGTCGTCGCTGGTGAGCTTGGGGTCCAGATGCTGATGCGAGACCACAAGCTGCGTGACGCCCACCGGCTTGCCATCCTCGTAGCGGATCGAAAGCTGGCTCTTGGCGTCCGGGCCCAGCATGGGCAGGTCACCTGCCTTGCGCGCCTCGGCCAGGCGGCGCAGGATCGCGTGGGAATAGAGGATCGGCGCGGGCATGAGTTCCGGCGTTTCGTCCACGGCATAGCCGAACATGATCCCCTGATCGCCCGCGCCCTGATTCTGTACGCCGACCGAGATGTCCACCGACTGCTCGTGCAGGAAATTCAGCACATGGCAGGTGTTCCAGTGGAATTTCTCCTGCTCGTAGCCGATGTCCTTGATGCACTCGCGCGCCAGTTCCGGGATGCGCCCCATCACGTCCTTCAGCCGGTCCGCACCGGTTCGCCCGTTCCGGTCCGGCAGCCCGATTTCGCCGCCGATCACCACCAGCCCGGTGGTGGCGAAGGTCTCGCAGGCCACCCGCGCGTTTGCATCCTCGGTCAGCAGGTAATCCAGCACGGCGTCCGAGATGCGGTCGCAGACCTTGTCCGGGTGGCCCTCGGACACGGATTCCGAGGTAAAGATATAATCGTTGCGGCTCATGTGATTTCTGTCCCTCGCTGCGCGTTTTCGCGTCAGTAGCGGTAGTGATCGGGCTTGAACGGCCCGTCAGGGGCCACCCCGATGTAGCTGGCCTGATCGTCCGAAAGCTCGGTCAGGCGCACGCCGATGCGCTGCAGATGCAGGCGCGCGACCTTTTCGTCCAGATGCTTGGGCAGGACATAGACCTTGTTCTCGTACTCATCGCCCCGGGTGAACAGTTCGATCTGCGCCAGCACCTGGTTGGTGAAGCTGGCCGACATGACGAAGCTTGGGTGCCCGGTGGCGTTGCCGAGGTTCAGAAGCCGCCCCTGGGACAACAGGATCATGCGGTTGCCCGAGGGCATCTCGATCATGTCCACCTGATCCTTGATGTTGGTCCATTTGTGATTCTTGAGCGCCGCGACCTGAATCTCGTTGTCGAAATGGCCGATGTTGCCGACGATGGCCATGTCCTTCATCTCGCGCATGTGGTCGAGGCGGATCACGTCCTTGTTGCCCGTCGCCGTGATGAAGATGTCGGCACGTTTGACCACGTCTTCCAGCGTCACAACCTCATAGCCATCCATGGCGGCCTGCAGGGCGCAGATCGGGTCGGCCTCGGTCACCACCACGCGGGCGCCCGCGCCGCGAAGCGAGGCCGCCGAGCCCTTGCCCACGTCGCCATAGCCGCAGACCACGGCCATCTTGCCCGCCATCATCGTGTCGGTGGCGCGCCGGATGCCGTCGACGAGGCTTTCCTTGCAGCCGTACTTGTTGTCGAACTTGGACTTGGTGACGCTGTCATTCACGTTGATCGCGGGGAAGGGCAGGTGGCCCTTCTCCATCATCTGATAAAGCCGGTGCACGCCGGTGGTGGTTTCCTCGGTCACGCCCTGGATCTTGTGGCGCTGCTTGACAAACCAGCCGGGGCTTTCGGCCATGCGCTTGCGGATCTGGGCGAAGAGGTATTCCTCTTCCTCGGACTGCGGGTCGGCGATCAGGTTCTCCTCGCCCTCCTCGACCCGCGCGCCTATCAGGATGTAGAGCGTCGCGTCGCCCCCATCGTCCAGGATCATGTTCGCGCCATCCTCGAACAGGAAGATGCGGTCGCAATAATCCCAGTATTCCTCCAGCGTTTCGCCCTTGACCGCGAAGACCGGCGTGCCGCCTTCGGCAATGGCCGCCGCGGCGTGGTCCTGGGTCGAGAAGATATTGCATGAGGCCCAGCGCACATCCGCGCCCAGCGCGGTCAGTGTTTCAATCAGCACCGCCGTCTGGATGGTCATGTGCAGCGAGCCTGCCACCCGCGCGCCCTTCAGCGGCTGGCTCGCGCCGTATTCGTCGCGCAGTGCCATCAGGCCGGGCATTTCGGTCTCGGCGATGGCGATTTCCTTGCGGCCGAACTCCGCCAGCGAAATATCCTTGATGATGTAGTCTTTCATGCGGAAGTGCTCCGAAGCCCTGATTTGCGACAGGCAGGTAGCACCCGCAGGCGGCGAAGGCAATCGGACGGCGGCGCATGGGCGGCTTGCAGTTGCGCGGATGCCGTGTTTCGTATTCGCTTCCGGGAAAAGGGGAGGTGGGCATGGCGGCTGACAAGGGCGCGTTCCCGCGCATCGTGATCCTGACCGGGGCCGGGGTATCGGCGGAAAGCGGGCTGGGCACGTTCCGCGACAAGGACGGGCTGTGGACGAAATACGACCTGGAAGAGGTCGCCACCCCGCAGGGCTTCGCTCGCAACCCCGCGCTGGTGCATGATTTCTACAACGCCCGGCGCGCGAACCTGCTGGGCGCCGCGCCCAACGCCGCGCATGACGCACTGGCGCGGTTGCAGGCCGCGCGGCCCGCGGCGGTCACACTGGTCACGCAGAACGTTGACGACCTGCACGAACGTGCGGGCGCGCAGGATGTCATTCACATGCACGGGGAGTTGATGCGGGCGCGCTGCGCGGCCTGCGGCCATGTCTGGGACGCGCCGCAGGTGATGGCGCCCAATGATCCGTGCCCGGCCTGCGGCGCGCCCGCCACTCGCCCCGATGTCGTCTGGTTCGGTGAATTCCCCTATCACATGGACCGCATCGCCGAGGCGCTGGCGCAGGCCGACCTGTTCGTGGCCATCGGCACCTCGGGGCAGGTCTATCCGGCGGCGGGATTCGTGGAGGAAGCCGCCATGTCCGGCGCCCGCACGCTGGAGCTGAACCTGGAGCCGACGACCGCGCGGTTCGATGAACACCGCAGCGGCCCGGCCAGCCGGATCGTGCCGGCATGGGTCGCCGAATTGCTGGACTGATCGCCAATGCCCGCCTTTTGGCGTCCCCGCGCCACGGGATCGCCGCGTTCGGCGGGGCATGAAGGCACCTCACGACCCATTGCCGTAGGAGCCCTCATGTATCGTCGTCGTTTTCTTGCCGCCGCCCTGGCCGGTGCTGCGCTGCCGCTGACCCCTTCGCTCGCGGGCGCCGAGAGCGTGGGAGACGTTCTGCGCGCCGAATTCGAGGCACGGGACTATGTGCCCCGCCGCATCATCCAGCTCGAGTTACAACTGATGCAGCTTTACCCCGCCGAGGTCGACGGCGCCTATGGCCCCATGACCGAAGCCGCGCTGATCGCCGCCGCCGAAGCCATCAATGCGGCCACCGATGGTGAATACAGCTTTGACCTGTCCACCCGGGCCGAGGCGCGCGAATTCATGGACCTGCTGCATATGGAGATGTTCATGTTCATGTATGACGACGGCTTCGAAGGCTGAGCGCGCAAGCCACCGTCCCGCCTTCGGACCAGGTCGCTCCCCGCGCCGATGCGCGCGGGCGCCGCTTCAGCCGCGCCCGCCAGTGAGCGACAGGAACACATCCTCGAGGTCCGGTTCCTCGCTGCCGATATCGGCGATCACGCCGCCCGCGTCCTGCACGGCGGCGATCACCTGCCCGGCCTTGATGCGGGTGCGCGGATAGGTCAGGGCCAGCAGGGTGTCGTCGCGGCTCTCGCACTGCACGCCTTCGGGCAGGGTCAGATCGCCCAACGCGGCCTCGGTGCGGATCAGCAGCGTCTTGGCATCCAGCCGCCCCAGCAGCGCGGTGGTGGCATCGCGTGCCACTACTCGGCCGTGGTCGATGATGGCGATCTCGTCGCACATCTCCTCGGCCTCTTCCAGGTAATGCGTGGTCAGGATGATGGTCATCCCCTGTTCATTGAGCTTGCGCACATTGGCCCAGAGCATCTGCCGCAATTCGATGTCCACCCCGGCGGTGGGCTCGTCCAGCACCAACACTTGCGGGGCGTGGACCAGCGCCTTGCCCAGCAACAGCCGCCGTCGCATCCCCCCTGACAGCGTGCGGGCATAGGCATCGGCCTTGTCCGCAAGCCCGATCAGATCAAGGATTTCCGCCGTCCGGCGCTGGGATTTCGGCACACCATACAGCCCCGCCTGCACCTCCAGCGCCTCGGCCGGGGTGAAGAACGGGTCGATGTTCAACTCCTGCGGCATCACCCCGATGGCGGCGCGCGACTGGCGCGGGTTCACGTCCTGATCGAAGCCCCAGATCTGCACCCGGCCCGCGGTCTTGATCACCAGCCCGGCGAGGATGTTGATCAGAGTGGACTTGCCCGCCCCGTTCGGCCCCAGCAGGCCGAAGATCGCCCCGTCCGGCACCGTCAGGTCCACCCCGTCCAGCGCCGTCTTGGCCGGGGACTTGCCGCTGGCGGCATAGACCTTGCGCACCCCCGATATCGCGATTGCGTCGGCGCCCATGCCCGCCCCCTCCCTGTTGATCCGTTCGCGCGACCCGGCCCTGCCGTGTCCGCCTGTCTGCCGCTCACATAGCGTGGTCCGCCGCCGGAAAACAGGGGGGTGTGGAGAGGCGGATGGGTCAAGGGCTGCGACGGGTTGCGCCGTGCGGGCGCAAGGCGTAGCCTCTTGATCGGACCGGGTAGCGAAGGGAGCGAACATGGAACTTTTCACCTCATTCGAAGGCCGCATCAGACGCGGGCAATGGTGGATCGGCGTCATCGTGCTGGTGATCGCCGTGCTGATCCTGCAGGTGATCGTCGGAGCGCTTTTCGGCGCCGGGTTCTTCGGTCGGTTCGTCACCCTCCTCGTTTCGCTGGCGGCGCTCTATCCGGCGCTGGCGCTGGCCACCAAGCGACTCGCGGATCGCGGCCATCCGCCGATGCCGCGTCTGGCGCTGTTCTACGGGCCGGGCGTGCTGCTGACGCTGCTCGATACCTTCCGCATCGGCTATCGCCCGCTCGGCGACACCGGCATGCCGATGATGCAGGTCGAGGGCATGCCGGGGCCGGACACGATGATGCCGGGCACATTGCCGATGGTCGTGGGCTTCATCGCCCTGATCGCCGGGCTCTGGGCGCTGGTGGAACTGGGTATCCTGAAGGGCGACGAGAAGGAAAACGCCTTTGGCCCGCCACCGGCCTGAGCGTGGCTCTGAGCCTGAGTCCGTGCGCGGCGCGGCGCGCTTCCGGCCTTGCCCGCGCCGCGCCGGTGCTTATGCTCGTTCCCAGTCGATTCGGATGAAGGGTGACACGCCATGACTGAACGTCCCGCCCATCAGGCCCCGGAGACCGAGGTCGTCCGTGCCTTCCGCGTGTGCTGCGATGGCGGCGAGGGCGCGCTGGGCCACCCGCGTGTCTGGCTGTCGATCCCGCTGGACACCGGCTGGGTAGACTGCGGCTATTGCGACAAGCGCTTCATCCACGAGGATTACGTGGACGAGGTGGGAAGCGCCGCCTGACGCGCGGAGCGCCTTGACCCGTTCGGCGCTCGCGTTCGTGACCGGGTGGAGAAGCGCCCTCGGGCCGCGCCCTCCCACCCGCCCCTGTACGCCCCCCGAACGTTCTGGTGGTGCTGCCCGCGCGCTGCGCGGGCGGGGCCTGTTGGAACGGTTCGGGACAGGGTTTGAGGGTGTGCGGCGGGGTTCAGCCCAGCAGCAGCGGCGTTTCCCCGCACATGAATTCGCCATCCACGCGCCCGGTGGTGCGGTCCAGGAATTCGGTGATGTTGTGCCCGGACCAGGCGCGGATGCGACCGAAACCGCTGATCAGCCCCGTGCCCCGCGCGGTGCCGGTTTCGACATCCTGATAGTGGTAGGGCAGCCGCCCCGACATCCCGTCATCGCAGGTGAACCGCGCCCGCCCGAAGCCGAAGCTCTCGCCCACCGCCCAGTCTCCGGTGCACTGGACCCCGGTGTTGGTTTCGCCCGCCAGCGTGCCTTCGTCCCAGCCGATGGCGCGGCCCACGAACCACACGCCGTCGCCGGGCATGCAGGCCAGCACCGGCGAGCAACTGTCAGCGCTGCCGGGGTTCAGCTCGCACTCGGGCAGGTCCAGCGCGGCAGCGGGGGCCGCGCTCCAGAAAGCTATCGTCAAGGCGGCGAGGGTTGGATAGGAACGAAGGGGCATCAATACCTCGGGCTATAATGGTCCGTTCAATGGCGGAAAAGTGGAGCGTGGCATGGGATTCGGCAAGGGTTGCCATCTGCATCTGATCGACGGGTCGGCCTATATCTTCCGCGCCTATCACGCGCTGCCGCCGCTGTCGCGCAAGTCCGACGGGCTGCCGGTCGGCGCGGTGGCGGGGTTTTGCAACATGCTGTGGCGCTATCTGGTGGAGAACGACGCCAGCGCCGACGCGCCGACCCATGCCGCTGTGATCTTCGACTATTCCTCGAAGACCTTTCGCAACGAGATCTATGATCAGTACAAGGCCAACCGCCCCGAACCGCCCGAGGACCTGCGCCCGCAGTTTCCGCTGACGCGGGACGCGACCCGCGCCTTCAACCTCGCCTGCATCGAGTTCGAGGATTACGAGGCCGATGACATCATCGCCACGCTCGCCCGGCAGGGGCGCGAGGCCGGGGGGCGCGTCACCATCCTGAGTTCCGACAAGGACCTGATGCAGCTTGTCGGCGGCGGGGTGGAGATGCTGGACCCGATGAAGAACCGCCCCCTTGGGGTCGAGGAGGTGGAGGCCAAGTTCGGCGTCGGCCCCGACAGGGTGGTGGATGTGCAGGCGCTGGCCGGGGACAGCGTGGACAACATCCCCGGCGCGCCGGGGATCGGGATCAAGACCGCTGCGCTGCTGATCAACGAATTCGGCGATCTGGAGACGTTGCTGGAGCGGGCTGGGGAGATCAAGCAGCCCAAGCGCCGCCAGACCCTGATCGAGAATGCCGAGCAGATCAGGGTTTCGCGCAAGCTGGTGTTGCTGGATGATCAGACGCCGCTGCACTTCGGCCTTGACGATCTGGAGGTCCGCGACCCGGACCCCGAGGCGCTGCTGGGCTTCCTGAACCAGATGGAATTCCGAACCCTGACCCGCCGCGTGGCCGAGAAATTCGACCGCGACCCGCCGCCGCTGCCCGAGGCGCCGCTGGCCGAGCAAGCCGCGGCACCGGAGCCTGCGGGGTTCGACGCTTCGGCCTACGAGTGCGTGCGCGACATGGAGACGGCGGATCGCTGGATCGCAGATATCCGCGAGGTCGGGTTCGTGGCGCTGGACACGGAAACCACCGCGCTGGACGAGATGCGCGCCGAGTTGGTGGGCATATCGCTGGCCGTGGCGCCGGGGCGGGCGTGTTACGTGCCGCTGGCGCATACGGTGGGCGACGGCGATCTGTTCGGCGGCGCCAAGCTGGCCGAGGGGCAGATGGACCGCGATGCGGCGCTCGAGGCGCTGAAGCCGGTGCTCGAGGACCCCTCGATCCTGAAGATCCTGCAGAACGCGAAATATGACGTGAAGGTGCTTGCGCGGCTGGGGATCGATGTGGCGCCCATCGATGACACGATGCTCCTGTCCTATGCGCTCCACGGCGGGCTGCACGGGCACGGGATGGATGCGCTCTCGGACCGTTACCTCAACCACCAGCCGATCCCGATCAAGACCCTGCTGGGCAGCGGCAAGAGCGCGCGGACCTTCGACAAGGTGGCCATCGACGAGGCCACGCCCTACGCCGCCGAAGACGCCGACATCACCCTGCGCCTGTGGGAGGCGTTCAAGCCGCAACTGCACCGGTCCCGCGTGACCCGGGTCTACGAGACCATGGAGCGCCCGCTGGTCCCGGTGCTGGCGGCGATGGAGATGGCCGGGGTGCAGGTGGACCGCGATGTGCTCTCGCGCATGTCGAACGCGTTCGCGCAGAAGATGGCGGGACTGGAGGCCGAGATTCACGAGCTTGCGGGAGAAAAATTCAACGTCGGTTCGCCGAAGCAGCTTGGCGAGATCCTCTTCGACAAGATGTCGCTGCAGGGCGGCAAGAAGGGCAAGACCGGCGCCTATGCCACCGGGGCCGATGTGCTGGAGGATCTGGCCGCCGAAGGCCACGACCTGCCCGCGAGGGTGCTGGACTGGCGGCAGTTGTCAAAACTGAAATCCACCTATACCGATGCGTTGCAGGACCATATCAACCCGGACACCGGGCGGGTGCATACGTCCTACGTGATCTCGGGGGCGAGCACGGGGCGGCTGGCCTCGACCGACCCGAACCTGCAGAACATTCCTATCCGCACCGAGGAAGGTCGGCGCATTCGCACGGCTTTTGTCGCGCCCGAGGGCCGGGTGCTGGTGGCGCTGGATTACAGCCAGATCGAGCTGCGCATTCTCGCCCATATTGCCGGGATCGACGCGCTGAGGGACGCGTTCCGCGAAGGGCAGGATATTCATGCGATGACCGCGTCCGAAATGTTCGGCGTGCCGCTGGAGGAAATGACATCCGAGGTGCGGCGGCAGGCGAAGGCGATCAATTTCGGGGTGATCTACGGGATCTCGGGTTTTGGCCTGGCGCGCAACCTGCGCATCCCACGGGCCGAGGCGCAGGGCTTCATCGACCGCTATTTCGAGCGTTTTCCGGGCATCCGCGCCTACATGGACGACACGGTGGCCTTTGCGAAGAAACACGGCCATGTGGAAACGCTCTTCGGCCGCCGCATCCACACGCCCGAGATCAACGCCAAGGGGCCCGGCGCGGGATTTGCGAAGCGCGCGGCGATCAACGCGCCGATCCAGGGCACTGCCGCCGACATCATCCGCCGCGCCATGATCCGGGTGCCTGACGCGATTGCCGATCTGCCCGCGACCATGCTGCTCCAGGTCCATGACGAACTGGTGTTCGAGGTGGATGCCGACGCGGTGGACGAAGTGGTGGCGCGGGTGCGCGCGGTGATGGAGGGCGCGGCCGATCCGGTGCTGAAACTCTCGGTGCCGCTGGTGGTCGATGCGGGGCAGGGGGAAAACTGGGCCGAGGCGCATTGAGCCAGGCCCGGGGGAAGCGCCCCCTCAGCG
>SKMI01000288.1 GCA_007121115.1 Paracoccaceae bacterium
CCCCAGATACGCTCCTGGGCGCTTCTGGGCTGCTGCTCTTGCTGACGCAAGGGCGGGCGTGACGGCCGTGGACGCACCGTCGCTCAGAGCGGTCGGATCCGCAGCCGCGTCAGCCGGTTCTCCACCCGCTCCACAACCTCGAACCGGAAACCATGGAAGCCGAACACCTGCCCCTCCTGCGGGATCTGCTGCGATTCGTGGATCACCAGCCCGGCCACGGTGATCGCCTCGTCATCGGGCAGTTGCCACTCCATGGCGCGATTCAGGTCGCGGATGGTCATGGCGCCATCCACCAGCACCTCGCCGCCCTCGACCTTGTGCATGGGCGTTGCCTCGGCCACGTCGTATTCGTCCTCGATCTCGCCGACGATCTCTTCAAGGATATCCTCCAGCGTGATCAGCCCGTGCAGCGCGCCGTATTCGTCCACCACCAGCGCGAAATGGTTCCGCCGCTGCAGGAAATGGCGCATCTGTTCGTCCAGCGGCGTGGTTTCGGGGACGAAATACGGCGGGCGCAGGATGCTCTCCAGCCGCAGCTTCCGGATCGCCTTGAGCCGACCCTTGCCGCGCCGCACCTCGTCATGCACTTCGCGCATCAGATCGCGCACATGCAGCACGCCGACAATGTTCTCCGGGTCGCCCCGGAACACCGGCAGCCGCGAATGCGCGGAGGCAACGCATTGGGCGATCACGTCGTCGATGGGGGTGTCGGCGTCCAGCATGGTGATCTGGCTGCGGTGGAGCATGATCTCCTCGACCGTGCGCTCACCCAGATCGAGCGCGCCCAGCAACCGGTCGCGGTGATCCTTTTCCAGCATCCCTTCGGAATGGCCCAGCGCCAGGGCGCCTGCAATTTCCTCGTGGACCGATAGTACGTTGCGGTCCGGGTCGATGCGCACGCCGAAGAGCGCCAGCACCCGGCGCACGATGAAGCGCACCACATTGACCACAGGCGCGAACACCGCAACGATCGGGCGCAGCACCGGCGCCACGCGGCCCGCGGCGGTTTCGGGGTTGGTGATGGCATAGGTCTTGGGCAGCACCTCGGCAAAGACCAGCACCAGCACGGTCATCACCAGCGTGGCCAGCGCGACGCCGCTTTCGCCGAACATGCGCGTGAAGAGCGCGGTGGCCAGCGAGGCCGCCAGGATGTTGACCAGGTTGTTGCCCAGGAGGATCGCGCCGATCAGCCGCTCGCTGTCCTCGGTCAGATGCAGCGCGGTGCGCGCGCCCTTCTCGCCCTTGTCGCCCTGGGATTTCAGCTTTCCGCGGCTCGAGGCGGTCAGCGCCGTCTCGCTCCCCGAGAAGAAGCCCGAGACGGCGATCAGCGCCAGGATACACCCCACTGTCACCCAGAACACCGTGTCCAGCAAGGCGCCCGCCTGTTCCATCTGTCCCCGAAACGTTGCAACGTCCCCGAATCCTTACGGAACGCGCCCGGCCCCGTCCAGCCCTCGCAACGCTCACGCCCGCTCGCGCGTCTCCACCCGCCACCGCGCCGCGGTCACCGCCGGTTCCAGGCTCAGCCGACCCACGATCTTCTCCATCGCGGCATCGGTGGCGGCCTCGGCGCTGGCCTCGGCGGTCACTTCCACCCGGTCGCTGTCCTCGATATCCTGCGATTCCAGCCCCGTCAGATGCGGCGCGCCCTCGGGCCAAACCCGTTGAGCAGCAGCGCCCGCACATGCGCCTCCTGCGCGCCGCGGCAGACGATTTCCACCTCATAGAGCCGCATGAGTTCGGTGCTTTCGATGGGCTGGCGGTTCAGCCGCTGCACCAGTGGGCGCAGGGCAAGGTTCACAAAGACCACCAGCGCCGTCATCAGCGCCGCGAAATCCCAGGCCCCCGCGCCCGCCAGCATCCCGACCGAGGCCGAACACCACAGCGTCGCCGCGGTGTTCAGCCCGCGCACGTTGAACCCTTCGCGAAAGATGATCCCCGCGCCCAGAAAGCCGATGCCCGAGACGATCTGCGCCGCCACCCGCGTGGGGCTGATCTCGTCCGGGTAGATGGCGGAAAACACGACGAAACTCGCCGCCCCCAGCGCCACCAGCGTGTTGGTGCGCAACCCCGCCAGGCGCTGGCGCCACTGCCGCTCGGCGCCCACCAGTGCCCCCAGCACCAGCGCCACCAGCAGGTTCAGCGCCGCCTCCTCGAACACGATCGGCTCCATACCCGACCTCCGTGATTGCGGCGCCCTGCCGCCCCTTCATCTTGCCGGAAATACCCCTGGGGGTGAGGCCGCCAGGCCGAGGGGGGCAGCGCCCCCCTCCCCCGGCCAGCCAGCCTCAGCCTGCCACTGACATGTCCAGCAGCATCGTCGCCATGGCGAAATAGATGATCACGCCGATCGCATCGGCGAGCGAGGTCACCAGCGGCGCCGAAGCCGCCGCCGGGTCCAGCTTGAACTTGCTCAGGATGAACGGCAGCGACATCCCGATCAACGAGCCCACCAGAACGATGATCACCATGGTCAGCGACACCACCATGGCAATGTCCGGCCCGCCCCGGAAAACACCGATCCCCGAGACCGCCAGCGCCATGGTCAGCCCCAGCATCCCCGCCACCGCGGCCTCGCGCGTGACCATCTTGCCCCAGTCCTTCAGCCGCACATCGCCGGTGGCCAGCGCGCGGACCATCATGGTGGCCGACTGGCTGCCCGCGTTGCCGCCCGAATCGACCAGCAGCGGCAGGAAGAAGACCAGCGCGATATAGGCCGCGATCGTATCCTCGAAATACGCGATCCCGGCGCCCGAGAAGATGTTGCCGAAAACCAGGATCACCAGCCAGGGCACCCGCTTGCGATACAGCAGACCAATGCTGGCATTGAGCATCGAGGTCCCCAGCCCCCCCACGGCCGAGGTCTTGACGAAGCTGATATCCTCGGCCTCGCGCGCCACGTCCATCGCATCGTCATAGGTGACGATCCCGGCCAGCCGGTCGCCCCCATCAATCACCGGCAGCGCCAGCAGGTCATACTTGCGGATCGGCTCCACCGCCTCCTCGCGCTTGTCTTCGGCGCGGATGAAGGGGGGCTCGCGGCGCATGATGCTCTCGACGGTGGCATCGTCGCGCGCGACGATCAGGTCGCGCAGCGACACGGTGCCCAGCAGGCGGCGCTCGTCGTCCAGCACGTAGGAGTGATAGATCGTCTCGGCATCCGGGGCCACGCGGCGCAGATGCTCCACGGCCTGCACTGTGGTCAGATGCGGCGGCACCGTGGCATAGTCCGAAGTCATGACCGACCCCACCGTGCCCTCGGGATAGGCGGCAAGCTTGCGCATGTCCTCGCGCTCGGCCTGCGCGAGGCCGGGCAGCAACGCGTTCTTCTGCTCCTCGTCCAGTTCGGCGAACAGGTCGGCGCGTTCGTCATGCGCCATCTGGCCGAAGATCCTTGCCATGTCGCGCCTGTCGAGCGTCTGGGCCAGTTGCTTCTGCGTTTCGTGGTCGAAATAGCCGAACAGCGTTGCCTGCTTGTGCTCTTCGAGGCAAAGCAGCACCTTGGCGGTGTCTTCGACCGAGAATTCACCGATCATGCCGACGATATCGGCCGGATGCTCATGGCGCAGCGCCACGCGAATCGAGTTCATATCGTCAACCCGCAGGAACCGCTCCAGCGTTGCCGCGTTCATGTTTGCAGTATCCATCGGTCATCCTTCGCTTGTGGGGCCGGACAGCCCCCGCACGAAGGACTGCGGTTCAACCGCAGATCGGGCGCAGCACCGTCGGACCGGTTCGATTGTGCAGGAAGGCCACGGCCCCGTGGAACGGATCGCGCAGCGCGCAAGGCAGGCGCGCAACGCCACACAGGGCCATGCTCCTACTTCCGTCTTCCATGGTTGCCTCCAACGCGGCGCCCGGCAACTCGCGCGCCCTCAGCGCATCGCGTAACCCGCGGGACACAGGCGGTCAACCCACCGCGCATGCACATCCCCGCGCCTTGGGCGCAAAGCCCCGAAAAGCGGTTTCCCTGCGCAACACTTTCGGTCTAGCTGTGAAAACAATCCAGCGCCGGAGGGCCCATGTTCCAGAGCTTCACCGCCACCACCAGCCCCGAACAGGGTCCGCCCCGGCTTTCAGCCTTGCGCGAACACATGGCCGCGCAGGGACTTGACGGCGTGATCGTCCCCCGCGCCGACGCGTATCAGGGCGAATACGTCGCCGCCTGCGACGAGCGGCTGGCCTGGCTCACGGGCTTCACCGGCTCGGCGGGTTTCGCCATCGTGCTGGCGGAAAGCGCAGGGCTCTTCATAGACGGGCGCTACCGGGTGCAGGCGCGGCTGCAATGCGCGCCGGTGTTCACCCCGGTCAACTGGCCGGAAACCCGCCCCGCCGACTGGCTGCGCCAGACCCTCAGCGGCCCGGCGGTGATCGGCTTCGACCCCTGGCTGCACACGCCCGGGGAAATCGCAAAGCTGGAGACGGGACTTGCAGGGAGCGAGATCACCCTGCGCCGCATCCCCAACCCGGTCGATCCGCTCTGGTCCGACCGCCCCGCCCGCCCCGCCGGCCCCGTAACCACCCACCCCGAGGCGCTGGCGGGCGAAAGTGCCGCGTCGAAATGCACCCGCCTGGCAAAGTCGCTGAAGGAGGCGGGACAGAGTGCGGCCGTGTTGACGCTCCCGGACAGCATCGCCTGGCTTCTGAACATCCGCGGCCGCGACCTGCCCCGCCTGCCCGTGGCGCAGGGTTTTGCCATCCTGCATGCGGGCGGCAACGTGAGCCTGTTCATCGACCCCGCCCGGCTCGCGCCCGAGGCCGCGCAGGCGCTCGACCCCATCGCCACCCTGCGCCCGCCCGAAGCCTTCGAGCCCGCACTGCGGACCCTCGAAGGCCCGGTCCGGCTGGACCGCGCCACCGCGCCGCAACGCATCGCCGACATCCTGACCGAGGCCGGGATCGATGTCGCTTCAGGCGACGACCCCTGCATACTGCCCAAGGCGCGCAAGACCGCCGCCGAACTGGACGGCGCGCGCGCCGCCCATCTGCGCGACGGCGCCGCCATGGCGGAGTTCCTCGCCGGGCTGGACGCACGGACCGAGGCGCTCTGCGCCGACCCCGACGGCGCCCCCCTCACCGAAATCGACGTGGTCCGCCAGCTCGAATCCTGCCGCACCGCCACCAACCAGTTGCAGGACATCAGCTTCGACACCATCGCCGGGGCGGGCCCGCACGGCGCCATCGTCCACTACCGCGTCACCGAAGCCAGCAACCGCGCCCTGCGCCCGGGCGAATTGCTGCTGGTCGATTCGGGCGGGCAATACCCCGACGGGACCACCGACATCACCCGCACCATCGCCATCGGACCGCCGGGAGACACCGAGGCGCAGGCCTTCACCCGCGTGCTCAAGGGCATGATCGCCATCTCCCGCGCCCGCTTCCCGCGCGGCGTGGCGGGCGCCCACCTCGATGCGCTGGCGCGCTTCCCGCTCTGGCTCGCCGGGCAGGATTATGACCACGGCACCGGCCACGGCGTGGGCGCGTTCCTGTCGGTCCACGAAGGCCCGCAACGGCTCTCGCGCATCAGCCAGGTGCCGCTGGAGCCGGGCATGATCCTGTCCAACGAACCCGGCTACTACCGCGAAGGCGCCTTCGGCATCCGGATCGAGAACCTGATCGCCGTCCAGCCCGCCCCCGCACTCGACGGCGCCGACGACCGCGACATGCTGGCCTTCGAGACCCTGACGCTCGCCCCCATCGACCGCCGCCTGATCCGCACGGACATGCTGGACAACGGGGAGCGCGCCTGGCTCGATGCCTATCACGCCCGCACCCGCGACGCGCTCGCCCCCCTGGTCAGCGCCCCGACCCGCGCCTGGCTCGAAACCGCGACCGCGCCACTCTGAGCCGCGGACACCACACCCCGGACCGGCTGCATCCCGCAGGTCCCATCATCTGTGCAAAAATATCCTCAGGGGGTGAATGCGCGGCTTGCCGCGCAGAGGGGGCGGAACGCCCCCTTCAACCGCACGCAGTGCCAGAAGTCTTGCGCCCGGAACGGGCGCGCCGCAAGGTCACGCCCGCTCAGCCCGCCGCCATCTGGTTGTGCTTGCGCGCCACGAAATCCTTGGCCGTTTCCACCGCCACGGCGGCATCGCGGCAATAGGCGTCGGCGCCGATGGCGCGGCCGAATTCCTCGTTCAGCGGCGCGCCGCCAACCAGTACGACGTAATCATCGCGGATGCCCTGCGCGACCATCGTGTCGATCACCACCTTCATGTAGGGCATGGTCGTGGTCAGCAGCGCCGACATGCCCAGGATGTCGGGCTGTTCGCGCTCCAGCGCCTCCAGGTAGTTCTCCACCGGGTTGTTGATGCCGATATCCACCACCTCGAACCCGGCGCCCTCCATCATCATCGCCACCAGGTTCTTGCCGATATCGTGGATATCGCCCTTCACCGTGCCGATCACCATCTTGCCCATCCGCGGCGCGCCGGTTTCCACCAGCAAAGGCTTCAGGATCGCCATCCCGCCCTTCATGGCGTTGGCGGCCAGCAGCACCTCGGGGACGAAAAGGATCCCGTCGCGGAAGTCATGACCGACGATGGTCATGCCCGCCACCAGCGCCTTGGTGAGGATGTCATAGGGCGTCCAGCCGCGCTCCAGCAGGATCCGGACCGCCTCCTCGATCTCCTCCTTCAGGCCATCGTAGAGGTCGTCCATCATCTGCTGGACCAGTTCCTCGTCATCGAGATCGGCGAGGATGATGTCGTCTTCTGCGTCGCTCATGGCGGATCTCCGAACGCTGTGTGCCGCCTTGATGCGCTGCCCCGCCGCTTTCCACATGGCGAAATCCGACTTGAGGCGGTCTGGCGCCGACCTGCGGTGCGCTTTCGCATACCGCCTGTGGCGCTTTTACCTTGCAAATGTTCACATAATGTTTCTACTGACCCCCATGGACTGGCCACAAGACATTCCGGACGGGGCGCTGCCAGCGCAGGGCGTGCCAAAGGCGCGCGGTGCCGGGCTGAACATGGCCGGGCGGTTCGAACGGCACCGCCGCGCCGCGCTGGACGATGGCTGGGACCGGCCTGAGGACCCTGACCCCGCGCGCACCGAAATCCGTACCGAACGGGCGCGCAGCGTGATCTCGCGCAACACCTCGCCCGACATTCCCTTCGACCGCTCGCTCAACCCCTACCGCGGCTGCGAACACGGCTGCATCTATTGCTACGCGCGGCCCGGCCACGCGCATCTGGGGCTCTCGCCCGGGCTGGAGTTCGAAACCCGCCTGATCGCCCGCCCTGATGCCGCCCGGGTGCTGGCGGCCGAGCTGCGCAAGCCCCGCTACCGTCCCGCGCCGCTCTGTCTCGGCAGCGCCACCGACCCCTACCAACCCGCCGAGGCCCGCCTGCGCATCACCCGCGCGGTGCTGGAAACCCTGGCGGATTTCGGGCATCCGGTGTCGGTTCAGACCCGCGGCACGCTGATCGAGCGCGACCTGGATATTCTGGGCCCCATGGCGGCGCTGGGGCTGGCGCAGGTCGGCGTGTCGCTGACCACGCTGGACGCGGGGCTCTCGCGGCGGCTGGAGCCGCGCGCGCCTGCGCCGGCGCGGCGGCTGGCCACCATCACCGCGCTGGCGAACGCGGGCGTGCCGGTGCGGGTGATGGTTTCCCCCGTCATCCCCGGCCTGACCGATGCCGAGGTCGAACCGATCCTGCAGGCCGCCACGGATACCGGAGCGCGAGCGGCAAGCTGGGCGCTCCTGCGCCTGCCGCACGAGGTCGCGCCGCTGTTTCTGGACTGGCTGGACCGCCACGCGCCCGGGCGCCGCGACAAGGTGCTGAACCGACTGCGCGACGCCCATCGCGGCGCGCTCTACCGCGCCGAATTCGGCCACCGCACGCGCGGCAGCGGGGTGGTGGCCGACCTGCTGGCCCAACGCTTCCGCGCCGCCACGCGGCGGCTGGGGTTGGATGGCGGGCTGCCGCCGCTCGACTGCACCCGCTTCGCTCCGCCACCGCGGCCGGGGGACCAGCTCAGTCTGTTCTGACGCTGCACCGGATGATGGACCGCACAAAGCGCCCCCTCAGCGCCCCGCCCGCCCGCCCATGGCGCTTCGGGGGCGCTGTCCGGCGCGCAAGCGCGCCGGACTGGGAAACCGGTTTCATGTTTCTTGTCAGCGCTCTGCCGTGATCCCTTCAACGGCACGGCGCATGGCTGCGGTGAACGCGGTCCGGTCGTAAAGGTCATTGTGCCCCGCGCCCTCGATCACCGCGTCCAGCACCAGCCGGGGCGCAATATCGCGCAGCGGCGCGGTGCGCTCGGGCGGGATGATGGTATCGCGTTCGGCGGCAATGATCGCCACCGGGGCGGCGACGCGGGCCAGATCGGTCGCCACCTCCATCCGATGGCGCAGCAGCCAACGGACCGGCGCCCAGGGATAATGCCCCTGCGCGAGCGCGTGCATGGAATCGAAAGGTGTGACCATCACCAGCCCCGCCAGCGACCGCTCGGCCGCCAGATGCGTTGCAGGTCCCGCGCCGAGGCTCAGCCCCACCGCCACCACCGCGTCGGCGTCCCCACCCGATTCCAGCGCGTCATGCACCGCCACCGCATCCGACAGGAGCGCCGCCGCCGAAGGCCGCCCCTCGGACGGGCCGTAACCGCGGTAATGGAAGACCACCACCCGGTGCCCCGGAAGCTGACCGCGCAGGAACAGCGCCAGCGCGTCAGCGGGCCAGGCGTTGCCGCCAAAGCCCAGCACCACCGGCAGGTCCGGGTCCGCACCGGGCAGGTCGATCCCCGCCAGTGTCACCCCGTCCGGGCGCGTGACCTCCAGCCTGCGCGCCTCGGCGGGCAGCGCCGCCTCCGACCCCGGCATGGCCCAGCGCGGAAAGATCAGCGCCGTCTGCGCCAGCGCCAGCAACGCCACCACGCCCGCGTAGAGCACCGCGACGCTTAACAGCAGTTTCAGAAGCGTGTTCATGGCCTTTCCCGGTGCAATCATGCGCCCCGGAGGTGCGCGTCAACGGTTCCCGCCGCCCGTGAAGCGCCCGGCCTCCTCGGCGGCGCGGCGCAGCGCGCGGGACTTGTTCACCGTTTCCTGATACTCGGCCTCGGGGTCGCTGTCATGAACCACGCCGCCCCCGGCCTGGATATGCAGCAGCCCGTCGCGCACCACCGCGGTGCGCAGGCAGATGCACATGTCCATCTCGCCATTGGCGGCGAAATACCCCGCACCGCCGCCATAGACGCCGCGCTTTTCCGGCTCCAGCTCGTCGATGATCTCCATCGCGCGGACCTTGGGCGCGCCCGAGACCGTGCCCGCCGGAAGCCCCGCCAGCAGCGCCGAAAGCGCGTCATGTTCGGGCGCGATCTCGCCCACCACATTGGACACGATGTGCATCACATGGCTGTAGCGCTCGATGATGAACTCTTCCGTGGGGCGCACGGTGCCGATCTTCGCCACCCGCCCAACATCGTTGCGGCCCAGGTCGAGCAGCATCAGATGCTCGGCCAGTTCCTTTTCGTCGGCCAGCAGGTCGGCCTCCAGCGCGCGGTCTTCCTCGGGGGTCGCCCCGCGCGGGCGGGTGCCGGCGATAGGGCGGACCGTCACCTCGCCCTCGCGCAGCCGGACCAGGATCTCGGGGCTGGCGCCGACGATCTGGAACCCTGCGCCAGGGCTGCCGAAATCGAAATAGAACATGAAGGGCGAGGGGTTGGTGCGCCGCAGCGAGCGGTAGAGCGCGAAGGGTGGCAGCGTGAAATCCTGCGTCCAACGCTGCGAGGGGACAACCTGAAAGATATCGCCCGCGCGGATGTAGTCCTTCGCTTTCGCCACGGCGGCCAGATAATCGGGCTTGGCGAAGTTCGAGCGCATCTCGCCCACCGGTGCGGCATCGCCGATGTCGCGCGCTGCCCCCGAGACCGCGCGGTCCAGATCACGCACCGCGTCCATCACCCGCTCGCCCGCCTGGGCATAGGCCGCCCGCGCCGACAGCCCCGAGCCGATCCAGGCCGGCGCGACCACGATCACCTCGCCCTTCACCCCGTCGAGGACCGCCACCACCGACGGCCGCAGCATCCGCGCGTCCGGCACGCCGATGGGGTCCGGGTTCACGTTCGGCAGATGCTCCACCAGCCGGATCATGTCATAGCCCAGATAGCCGTAAAGCCCTGCGGCAGCGGCGGGCAGGTCCGGGGGCATGGTGATCCGGCTTTCGGCCAGGAGCGCACGCAGGCTGTCCAGCGGCGCGGCGTCCTCGGGGACAAACGCCTCGGTATCAAACCGCGCGGTGCGGTTCAGCCGCGCCCGATCGCCGTGACATTCCCAGATCAGATCCGGCTTCAGCCCGATGATCGAATAGCGGCCCCGAACCTCGCCCCCGGTCACCGATTCGAGCATGAAACTGTCGCGCGACCCGCCCGCCAGCTTCAGATAGAGCGAAACCGGCGTGTCCAGATCGGCGGCCAGGCGGGCGTGGACAAGCTGGTTCTCGCCCCGCGCCCAGCCGGCCTCGAATGTGGCGAAATCGGGGGTCAGCGAGGCCATGCGCGGGTCCGGTTACTGGAACTGCGCGTGCACGGCATCGATCACCGACTGGTTCAGCCGCACGTCCGTTTCATTCTGCAGCGCGGTGACGTAATAGGCGAACACATCCTGCGCGAGGGACTGTTCCAGTTGCTGCGCGATGGTATTTTCCAGCCGGATCACGTCCGGGTCGTTGCGGTCCGGCCCGCTGACGGCCTCTACCACGACAAGATGCAACTGGGCGCCATCGGTCATCGCGGCGGTACCGCCGGGGTCCAGTTCGAACGCCATGGAGACCAGATCGCGCGGCAGGTCCGGCAGGAAATCCGTGCGCACCAGCCCCTCGAACCGGGCGGGCGCGAAGCCCAGATCGTCGAAATCCTCGCCCTGCGCCAGACGGGTTTGCAACTCCTCGGCCTGCCGTTCCAGCCGGGCAGCGATCTCGGCCTCTTCCCAGGCGCTGATGACCTCTTCGCGGACCGCGTCCAGCGGCTGCGGCTCAGCGGGCAGTTCCTCGATCAGTTCCACGGCGAACAGCCCGCCGTTGTCGAGGATCTCGATCTCGGGGAAATCGCCCGCCTGCACGCGGCGCGCGGCCTCGCGGAATTCGGCGTTGGCGGCGATCCCCTGGGGGTCTTCCTCGTCGCGCCAGTCGATCACCCCGCCCTGCATCTCGGTTTCCGCCGCCAGATCGGCCACGCTGGCGCCACCGGCCAACAGGTCCTCGTAATCGTCCAGTTGCTGCGACAGGACGCGCGCGGCCATGTCGGCGCCAAGCTCGTCGCGCAACTGCGAACGCGCCTGCTCGAAGGTGGTTTCCTGCGCGGGAAGGATGGCGTTGACCCGGAACAGCGCCGGGCCGAGCGAGGTTTCGACCGGCCCGGCCACCCCGGCGCCGTCCAGCGCGAAGACCTCGGCCCCTGCCGCGCCCAGATCGGCGGCGGTCACATCGCCCATGTCGGTGTCTTCCAGCTCCAGCCCGCGCTCGGCGACCAGGTCCTCGAAGCTCGCCTCGCCCGCGTCCAGCCGCGCGCGGGCAGCCTCGGCGGCGGCCTCGTCGCGGTAGACCAGCCGCTCGACCAACCGACGTTCGGGGCGCTGGAACTCGCTGGCGCGGCGGTCGTATTCCTCGCGCAGGGCATCCTCGTCGATGTCGAGCGTATCGAGCAGCATCGCCGGGGTCAGATGCGCATATTGCAGCCGCTTGCCCGCGGGCAGGGTGAAGCGGTCGATGTTGTCCTCGTGGAACCGCTCCAGATCGGTTTCGGTGGGCGCAGGGACAGGGGTGTCCAGATCGAAGCGACCCAGCGTGAGCACGGCGAAATCGCGCCGCTCGCCCGCAAATTCCAGGATCAGGTCGCGCTGCGCCAGGGGCGCGGTCGCCCCCGAGACCACGGCAGCCTGCAGGATGCCGCGCGCGGCATCGGCGCGGAGTTGCTCCTCGAAGTCGGATTCCGAGAGGTTCGCGTTCTGCAGCGCAAAGCGATAGGATTCGCGGTCGAAGCTTCCGTCCAGCCCCTGAAAGGCCGTGATCGCGAGGATCTCGCGCTGCACGGTCCCGTCGCCAACCGAAATGCCACGGCTTGCGGCCTCGTCGTCGAGCGTGGCGCGCATGACCATCTGTTGCAGCACCTCGCGGTCCAGCCCGAACATCTGCGCCTGCTGGAAGGTCACCGCCTGGCCCATCTGTTGCGTCAGGGCGCGCAGTTCTTCCTGCAGGGCGCGGGCGTATTCGTCGGTCGAGATATCGCGGTCGCCGACCTTGCCGATGCTGCGCGCCGAGGTGCCGAAGCCCTCGACCCCGAAACCGGCCATGGCCACGATCAGCAGGAGCAGCAGGAAACCGCCGCCGATCTTGGTGGCCGTGCTGGTTTTCTTCGCCATGTCGCGCCTCCCGTATGCGGTTGGGCGGATGGAGCGCGCCGCCCGCCGCTTGCACCGCGTGTCTAAGGAAAGCCATGGACGGGGGCAAGCGCTCATGGCGGCGCTGACAGGGGCGTTACGGTGGCGTTACGGTGGCGTGACCGCCCCTGCCCAAGAGCCATGCTCCATCGTCAACGGCGCGCCGACAGCGCGCTCAGATGGCAGGCGACGCGCTCAGACCCGCTCGAGCGCCAGCGCAATCCCCTGCCCGCCACCGATACACATGGTCACCAGCGCGCGCTTGCCGCCGGTGCGTTCCAACTCGTAAAGCGCCTTGATGGTGATGATCGCACCCGTGGCGCCGACCGGATGGCCCAGCGCGATGGCGCCCCCGTTGGGGTTGACCTTGTCGGCGTCAAACCCCAGCGCGCGGCTGACCGCGAGTGCCTGCGCGGCAAAGGCCTCATTCGATTCGATCACGTCGAAATCCTCGACCGACAGCCCGGTGCGGGCGCACAACGCCTGCACCGCCGGGACCGGGCCGATGCCCATGACATCGGGGCGCACACCCGCGTGGGCATAGCCCAGCACCCGGGCGCGCGGGCTCAAACCCGCCGCCTCCGCGGCCTCGGCCCGCGCCAGGACCAGCGCCGCCGCCCCGTCGTTGATCCCGCTCGCGTTCCCGGCGGTCACCGTTCCGTCCTTCTGGAACACCGTGCGCAGCCCGGCCAACGCTTCGGGCGTGGTCGCCTTGGGATGCTCGTCGCGCGCGAATTCGACCTCGCCCTTGCGGGTCTTCAGCGTCACCGGGACAATCTGGCTGTCAAACCGCCCTTCCTCGATTGCCCGCGCCGCGCGGGTCTGGCTTTCGAGTGCAAAGGCGTCCTGATCCGCGCGCGTGATCTCGTGCTCGCGGGCCACGTTCTCGGCCGTCACCCCCATGTGCCCGGTCCCGAACGGACAGGTCAGCGCCCCGGTCATCATGTCCAGCGCGCGCACATCGCCCATCTTCTGGCCCCCGCGCGCCGCCTGCAGGATATGCGGGCCGCGGCTCATGGTCTCGGAGCCGCCCGCCAGCGCGTAATCCGCATCCCCCAGCGCCAGCGCCTGCACCGCCGAGACAATCGCCTGCGCACCCGACCCGCAAAGCCGGTTCACGTTCATGGCCGGCGTGCTGTCGGGCACACCCGCCGCCATGGCCGCGCGGCGTGAAAGATACATGTCCGCCGGTTCCGTGTTGATGACATGGCCGAACACCACATGCCCCACCTGCGCGCCCTCGACCCCCGCGCGCTCCAGCGCCGCCCCGGCCGCCACCGCGCCCAGGTCGATGGCGCTGGTGCCTGCAAGGCTGCCGCCAAAGGTGCCGATGGCCGTGCGTGCACCGCTCAGAATGACGATTTCGTCCATGATCCGTCCTCGCTCCCCTGTTTCACATTCCGCAGTGCAGCAAGCCCGCAAGCACAGGCACTGTCAAGCCATCCTTGCCCGGACACCGCGCATCTGACGGCGCAACCGCGCGCGCAGCGCGCCCGGCCCAACGGGAGGAGGGGTGCGCAAGCGCCCCGACGACGGGCGGGAGCCACCCTTTGCCGGTGGACACCTCACCGCCCGCGTTTGCGCGCTGCCTTCTTCGCCGCCTTGGCCTTGCGCGCCCGCATCTTGCCCGCCATGCGCCCCACCGACCCGCGGCGTCCCTTGGGCGCGCCGCCCCCCGGCGGCACCGCCTGCCCCTCGACCTCCAGCAATTCCAGCACCAGCCCCCCGGTCGCAGGTTCCGCCTCGGCCAGTTTCACCGCCACCCGCTGCCCCAGACCAAAGGCGCGGCCGGATTGCTCTCCCACCAGCATCTGCGCCTCCGCATCGTGGCGGAAATACTCCGTCCCCAGCGTGCGCACCGGCACCAACCCATCGGCCCCGGTCTCGTCGAGCTTCACGAACAGCCCGTGCCGCGTCACGCCCGAAATCCGCCCGCCCAGTTCCGCCCCCACCCGGTCGGCCAGGAACGCCGCCAGATAGCGGTCATTGGTGTCGCGCTCGGCCACCATGGACCGGCGCTCGGCCTCCGAAATCACCGTAGCCGTTTCTTCCAGCCGCTCGATATCGCCACGCGACAGCCCGTCCTCGCCCCAGCCATGCGCCGCAATCAGCGCCCGGTGGACGATCAGGTCCGCATACCGCCGGATGGGCGAGGTGAAATGTGCGTAGTTCCGCAGCGCCAGCCCGAAATGCCCGTAATTCTGCGCCGCGTAATAGGCCTGCGGGAGCGAGCGCAGCGTGCTCATGTTGATCAGCTCGTCAAACTCGGACCCTTCCGCCTGCGCCAGCAGGTTATTCAGGTGCCGCGTCTGCAGCACCTGCCCCTTGGCCAGCGTGAACCCCGAGGCCTGTGCCACCTCGCGCAGCGCGTCCAGCTTCTCGGGCGAGGGTTCCTCGTGCACCCGGAACAGCAGCGGGCTGCGACGGCGCACCAGTTCCTCGGCGGCGGCAACATTGGCCAGCACCATGAATTCCTCGACCAGCCGGTGCGCGTCCAGCCGCTCGCGGAACGCGACCGAAGTCACCTTGCCCTCGGGCGACAACTCGATCCGCCGCTCCGGCAGGTCCAGATCCAGCGGCTGGCGCCGCGCCCGCGCATCCCGAAGCGCGTGATACGCGCCAAACAGCGCCGCGATCTCGCCCGCCAACGCCTCGGTCACGCCATCATGCCGCCCGTCCGCCGCCGCCTGCGCCTGCCCATAGGTGAGCGAGGCCTGCGAGCGCATCACCCCGCGCACGAATTCATGGCGCAGCTTCTCGCCCCGCGCGTCGATCACCATGCGCACGGCGAGGCAGGCCCGGTCCACGCCTTCATGCAGCGAACAGAGGTCCGCCGACAGCCGCTCGGGCAGCATCGGCACCACCCGGTCGGGGAAATAGGTGGAGTTGCCGCGCAGCCGCGCCTCGCGGTCCAGTTCGGACCCGGGCCGCACGCAATGCGCCACATCGGCGATGGCGACCCAGAGCACGAAGCCGCCGGGGTTGTCGGGGTCGTCATCCGGGATCGCCGCCACGGCGTCATCATGGTCGCGCGCATCGCGCGGGTCGATGGTCTTCAGCGGCAGGTCGGTCAGGTCTGTGCGACCCTCGGGCCCCGGCTCGGCCACCGCCTCGGCCTCGGCGATCACCGCGTCGGGGAAATGATCGCGAATGCCGTGCTGGTGGATGGCGATGAGCGAGACCGCCCTGGGCGCGCCGGGATCGCCCAGCCGGTCGGTGATCCGCGCCCGCGGCAGGCCCAGATGCGCGCGGCCCAACGCCTCGGCCTCGACCAGCTCGCCGTCCTGCGCGCCGCCCGCATCCGCGGCGCCCACCATCCACTCGCGCCCCGCGCCCTTCTCGATGGGGCTGATCCGCCCGCCCTGGCTGCCTGCGCGAAAGATGCCCAGCACCCGCTGCGCATTCCCCGAGAGCTTGCGGATGATCCGCGCCTGATAGTCATGGTCAGGTGCGCGCACCTCCTCCAGCTTCGCCAGCACCCGGTCGCCCGCCCCCAGCGCGCCATCCTTCGGCCCGGTCACCAACAGGATGCGCGGCGAGGCGCCCTGCAACCGCGCCTCCACCGGCACGGCGAACAGGTCGCCCTCGGCATCCGGGCCGGTCACCTCCAGCACCGCCACGGGGGGTAGCTTTCCGGCCGCGCGCGTCGCCGCCCGTCGCTTCGGCAAAAGCCCTTCGGCGGCCAGTTCATCGGTCAGCACGCGCAGGTCGCGCCGCGCCGCGCCCTTGATGCCATAGGCGCGCGCGATCTCGCGCGGACCCGCGCCGGGGTTCTGCGCCAGAAAGGCGCGCAAATCGTCAAGCGAAGGAAGCTGGTTCATGCCCCGCCCCTAGCACGTCCCCCGCAGCGCGTCACCGCCCATAACGCGCGTCAGGCAGCGCCTGCACCATCATCCGGTGCGGGATGCCCGCATCCAGAAACTCCGGCCCCTCGGCCACGAAGCCCAGCCGCGCGTAGAACCCCAGCGCATGGGTCTGCGCGCCCAGCCGCGCCTCCGCCACGCCCTCCAGCGCCGCCAGTTCCGCCACCGCCGCGCGGATCAGCGCCGCGCCGATCCCCTGCCCGCGCGCCTCGCGCAACACACAGACCCGCCCGATCTTGCCGACAGCGCCCGAAACCAGCAGCCGCGCAGTCCCCACCACCCGGCCCCCCTGCCGCGCCAGCAGATGGATCGCCTCGCCGTCCCGCCCGTCGATCTCGTCGGCTTCCGAAACCCCCTGTTCCTCGATGAACACCGCCCGGCGCAGCGCGCGACAGGCGGCCAGATCATCGCTGCGTCCGATCTCAAGCATCGGCGAAATACCCCCGCAGGATGCGGCCATAGATCGCCTTGAGCGCCAGGATCTGGTCGATCTCGGCGTATTCGTCCACCTGGTGCATGGAATTGCCCACCAGTCCAAATTCCACCACCGGGCAGTGGGCCCGGATGAACCGCGCATCCGACGTCCCGCCCGAGGTCGAGAGCACTGGCTCCACCCCCGTTTGCGCCGTCACCGCCGCGGCCACCAGCGCCGACAGCGGCCCCGGCGGGGTGACGAAAGCCTCGCCCGACACGCTGACCTCCAGATCGAACGCGACCCCCGTCTCCGACGCCACCGCCGCCGCCTCGTCCCGCAACCAGCGCTCCAGCGACGCGCCGCTGTGGCGGTCGTTGAAGCGGATGTTCAGCACCGCCCGCCCCCGCGCCGGGATCACGTTGGACGCCGGGTTGCCCACGTCCACCGTGGTCAGCGCCAGCGTGGAAGGGTCGAACGCCTCGCTGCCCGTATCCAGCTCCGCCCGCGCCAGCCGGTCCAGCAGCGCGACCAGCCCCGGCAGCGGGTTCAGCGCCCGGTGCGGATAGGCCGCGTGCCCCTGCCGCCCCGTGGCGGTCACCACGGCGGTGAGCGACCCGCGCCGACCGATCTTGATCGTGTCTCCCAACCGATCGGGGCAGGTCGGCTCGCCCACCAGGCACACGTCCATCCGCTCGCCCTGCGCGTCCATCCAGTCCAGCAGCGCCACCGTCCCGTCGGTGGCCGGGCCCTCCTCGTCGCCGGTGATGGTCAGGATCACCGCGCCGTCAGGAGGCGTCGCACGCACGAAATCCACCGCCGCCGCCGCAAACGCCGCCAGCGCCGATTTCATGTCGCACGCCCCGCGACCCCAGACGCGGCCCCCCTCCGCCAGCCCGCCGAACGGGTCCACCGTCCAGGCGCCCGCATCGCCCACCGGCACCACATCCGTGTGCCCGTTGAACCCGAAGCTCCGCGCCGCCCCCTTAGGCCCCCAGCGCGCGAACAGGTTCGCCACCCCGCCCCGGTCCACGCGGACACACTCGAACCCCGCGTCCCCCAGAACCCGCGCCAAGACCGCCAGAGCGCCACCCTCCTCGGGCGTCACCGAAGGGCACCGCACCAACTCCGCCGTCAGCGCCACCGGATCAAGCTCTTCCAAATCCTGCCTCCTTCATCTTGCCCAAAATACCCTCGGGGGGTGAGGCGCGGCACGCGCCGAGGGGGGCTGAAGGCCCCCCTACTCTTCGCCGAACCATGTCTTCTGCGCCACGATCACCGCATCCTCCGCCGCCGCCCGCGCCATCAGCGCTTCTTCCTCGGCACCGATCTCCTCGCCTGCCGCTCGGCGCTCGGCCAGCGTGCCCTGCGCGGTCACCTCCAGCGGGTTCAACCCGGCGGATTTCAGCAGCGCCACGGTCTCGCGCACCGCCTCGGCCTCCGATCCGGCGCTGGCATAGCACAGGAGCGCCCCGCCCAGCGCCCCTTCGGGCAGACCATCGCCCGGTGCGCGACCCAGTTCGACGATCAGGGTGAAGACCGCATCGGTGGCGGGGTCTGGCATGCGCAACGCTCCATCGCTGTCGCGCAAGGGTGTGGCAGGAAGCGCGGCCCGAGGCAACACTCACCCAGCCCCCAGATCGTCGCAAATACGCGCGGCGATGCGTGCCGCCCAGATGCGGCATAGCTCCGGGCCCGGGTGGTAGCCGTCATCGGCCATCAGCGCGGGCGTGAGCAGGTCGGCGTCGATGGGCATGTGCACCATCCCCGTCCGCACCGTTGCCAGCGCCGCCAGCGCGTCATCCAGCCGCGCCGCCCGCGCGCCCAGCACGCCCGCCAGCGGCTGCGGCAGCAGCGGAAAGCGGTCGAGCGGCGGCACACCGGTGGCATAGATGCGCGCCACCCCGAAGCGCGCGACCAGCAGATCGGCCAGCGCGGTGTAGTCCGCGGCCCAGCGCGCGGAGCGCACCAGCCGCGTGGTGTCATTGACCCCCAGCGCCAGCACCGCCACATCGAAGCGCGCAGGTGCCAGCCCCGCAAGCCGGCCACGCGTGCGCGCCGCCGTCGCGCCGCTTTCCGCCTCCAGCCGCCAGTCCACGGCGAAATCGCCCGCCAGCGCCGCCACCAACCGCCCGCTCAGCGCGTCCGCCTGCCGCGCCACACCGACCCCGGCGGCAGAACTGTCGCCCGCCACCAG
>SKMI01000217.1 GCA_007121115.1 Paracoccaceae bacterium
GCCGTGGTGGAGTTCTGAGGGCCGTGGCACACACCCCCCGGCAGGGCGCGGGGGCGCGAACAGACGCTGCACGCGTCCGGCGCCTTGGCACGGCCTGCCGGGGGGTTACTCTTGCTCCGGACCGTTGCACCCCGCCAGCGCCGCCATGTGCCAGGCAAGGCAAGCGTTCGAACTGAGCACCGGCAGGCCCAGTTCCTGGGCCAGCGGGTCAAGGATGTCGCGCGTGCGCAGATTGGTGCAGGACAGGAACAGCCCGTCCACCGGCGTGCGCGCCGCCACGGCGCGGGCCGCGTCTGCCACCGATCCGGGCGCGATCCGTGCCACCCGGACCTCGATCTGCTCGCCGAAGGACAGCGCGTCGGGCACGGCGATGCCCTGCGCCGCGAATGCCGCGCAGATCGGGTCCGCCACGCTGGCGATATAGGGCGAGACGATTCCGATACGCGCCAGCCCCAGCGCATGGCACCGCGCCATCGCCGCCGTCAGCGGATCGGTCACCGCCCGGGTTTGCGTGGCGCGCGTGACCAGATCGCGCACCCGGTCCGCCCCGATCAATGTCGCACCCGAGGTGCAGGCATAGCCGACCACGTCCATGGCGCGGCCATGGGGCAGCAGCCGGGCGGCGGCGGGCAGCGCGGTTTCCATGGCGGCAATGGTCCCGGGCGTCAGATCCGCGCCCGAGGGCACGCGGGTGACATGCAGCCTTGCCCTTTCCGGCGGGAACAGGCTGCGGAACTCGTGCTCGATCGTCTCGTCGACCTGCAGCACGATCAACCCCAGGCACGGCAGGCTGTCTTCCTCCAGAGCGTAGGGGAAGGCGGTCATCGCGCAAGCTCCGGCAGTTCGGCGGGCGCGCGGGGCGAAAGCAGTTCCGCCCCGCCATCGCGCAGCACGATGTTCTCCTCATGCACCATGATCCGCCCTTCACCCGTGACGCATCCGGGTTCCAGCGTCAGCACCATGCCCGCGCGCAGCCGAGTGTCATCCAGCGGCGTGAAGGAGGGCCATTCGGTCAGGGTGATGCCCAGCCCGTGGCCCAGCCTGCCCCCTGACGGTGTTGCCCCGTTCTTTTCCAGACCTGCGCAAAGCAGCGCATGGACGTCACGGGCGCGCATTCCGGGGCGCAGGGCGGCCAGCGCGTCCTCGGTCGCCTGCCAAAGTGCGGCATGGGCGCGACGGGCGGCGTCCGGGGCGGCCCCGATGGCAAAGTTGCGATCGAAATCGCAGAAATAGCCGTCCTTCACGGCGCCCGTATCCAGCATCAGGATATCACCGCGCCGCAACGGCTGCGGGTCGGCGGGCGAGATCACATCGCCATATCCCCCCTGCCCCGCGCCGCCCGCAACATAGCTGACCCAATCCGCCCCTTCGGCCAGCAGGGCGATCTGGAAATCGCGGAACACTGCGTCCAGCGGCTGCCCCGCGCCCGCGAAATCCGGCACGCGGTCAAAGGCGCGGGCGGCGATGGTGCAGATGTCGCGGATCAGGGCGATTTCGGCTTCGGATTTCACCTCGCGCACCCGCTGGACGCAGGCGGTGGCGTCCACGAACCGGCGCGGTGCCAGCCTTGCGCGCAGCGTTTCGAAACCCGCAAGCGGCATCCGCAGATGTGTCTCGGGACCCATGGGCAGGCCGATCTGGCCCTGCGCGGGCACCGCCTGGGCCAGCGTGTCGGCCAGCAGGGTGATCCCGTCATCGCGCGGGTCGGGCGCGTCCCATGTGCGGATATCGCGCACCCATGTGCGGCCCATCAAGGCCGCGCCGATGGACGGGATCACCGCCACCGGATCGCCCGCCTTGGGCACCACCACGAACCACGGGCGTGCGGGGCTTTCCCAGAACCGGGTCAGAAAACCGGTGGTGTAGAAGACATCCGCGGGAGTGGTCAGCAACAGCGCGTCCAGCCCCTGCGCGTCCATCCCCGCCTGCAGCCGCGCCACGCGGTCACGGTATTCCTGCGCCGGGAAGATCAGGGCGCGCTCAGCCATCTTCCGGCCCTTCGCTCAGGATCGCCATCACCCGCGCCTCGGGCGGCAGGTCCAGCCCCGCCAGTAATGCCGCGACCCCCGCCGCCCCCGAAGGCGTTGTCGGCAGGCCATACGCGGCCAGAAGGTCGACGGCACTCCGGGCGTCGGCCTCGGATATGGTCATGAAAAGATCCGCATCCCGGGCCAACCCGTTGAGCGCGATCATCGAGGGTGTCTTGCAATCCAGCCGCCCCATGCAGGAGACAGGGCCAGACGTTTCGACCAGCCTGCCCGCGCGGATGCTTTCCATCAGCGCAGGCGCGGCCTCGGGTTCCACCACGACGATCTGCGTGCCATCGCCCCAGACGTGGCGCGCATAGGCCGCGACCGCCGCCGCCAGCCCGCCAACCCCGGCTTGCAACAGGATATGGGTGGGGGGCTGGTCGATCTGCGCGGCGGCCTCGGCGGCAAGTTGCAGATACCCTTCCATCACGCGCAGGGGGAGTTCCGTGTAGCCGGGCCAGGAACTGTCGGACAGGAGCGTCCAGCCATTGGTTTCGGCGGCCTTGGCGGCGGCCTGCATGCTGCCCTCGTAATCCGCGCCCGCGCGCATCACCTCGGCGCCCCTGGCGCGCAAGCGGTCGGCGAAGGCTTCGGGCACGGTCTGCGCCAGAAAGATCACCGCGCGCGCCCCGAAAAGCGCCGTGCCCGCCGCCACCGACAGACCATGATTTCCCGCGCTTGCCGTCACATATACCCGGCCCTGCAGAGCATGCCGGAAGTCCGGGGCATCGGTCGCCGCCGCCGTGCGCGCGATGGCATGGGCGGCGCCAAGCGCCTTGAAGCTGCCCAACCCCATGCGCGCGCGCTCATCCTTCAGCCAAAGCTCCCCAACCCCCAGGGCGCCCGCCACATCGGCGGCATGGCGTAACGGCGTTGGCGCATGGGCCGGGCAGCGCTGCAGCAGGCGGGCGACGCCCCGCGCATCGGCGAGCGGGAGCGGCCCGCCGCCGCCCAGCCGCCGCCCGCGCCAGGGATTTTCCAGAACCTCTGCCATGGCCACCCCGTTGTTGATGCGCGCAGACTAGCGTGTGCCGCCCCGGATAACACGGAAATCTGCGAAGGGACCGGGGGCGGCGCCTGTCTGCGGCTGCGATGGTGTGAGGCTCAGGGCCGGGCGGTTGTCGGCCGGGCGCGGGGAGCGGGAAAAGCCAGTGACATGCGCAGGCGGCTCTTGTAGCTTCGGGGTGTTGTGAACGATGCCCATCGCTCCCCCCTGCCCTGTCACCTGATGCCTGCAACATGAACCTGCGCGCGCTTCGCCTTTTCCGGGAAATCGTGCTCTCGGGGTCGCTGAGTGCCGCGGCGCACCGGATGAACACCTCCAGTTCGGCCGCCAGCCGCATGATCGTGCAGCTGGAACATGAGTTGAACCTGAAGCTGTTTTCGCGCGCCAACCGGCAACTGCTGCTGACCGAGGATGGCGATATCTTCTACCGCGCGATCATGCACACGCTGGACGGGCTGGACGAGATCCCGGCGCTGGCCGCGGATATCGGGCGGCGCGCGCGCGAGTGGCTGTCCGTGGTGACGGCGGCACCGCTGGCCAGCGGCATGGTAAGCCCCGCGCTGGCGCGGCTGAAGGCCGAGGGTCTGGATTTCCGCTGCAGCGTCAGCGTCGAAACCCGCTTCAACACCGAAAGCAAGGTGGCGGCGCGCAGCTTCAATCTGGGCCTGATCTCCTTGCCGGTGGAAAACTCGATCATCCCGCTGGAGCAGGTGCCGATCCTGAAGGCGCGCATCTGCGCGCTGCTGCCGCGCGACCATGCGCTGGCCGCGCAGGACACCGTGTCCCTGACCGATATGGCCAGCGCGCCGCTGATCGGGCTGCGGCCGGGCCAGCGCTGGCGCGACCGGACGGACGCTTTGCTGGGCCGGACCGGCATGCCGCTCAACTTCTGGATCGAAACCAACGCGACGCCGTTGGTCGCGAGCATGGTCGGCGCCGGTCTGGGGGTGAGCCTGATCGACCGTATCTGCGCGGGCGGGTTGCGGGGTGATGACCCGGCGACCGTCCTGCGCCCGCTGGACGAGGACCACTGGATCACCTACGCCAGCCTCCACCCGCAAGGCGCGCGCAGCGCCCTGTCGGAGCGGTTTCTGGATGCGCTGGCCACCGCGGTCGAGGATCAGCGCGCCACTGACCCCGATTGCGCCCGCGATCTGGAGGTGCTGTAGGTCTGCGGCGCACGGGCCGCGGCATCGCCCTCGCGCAATTGCCGGGCAAGCGCGGCCGCCAGCGCCGCGCCCTCGCGCGCGATCCGGGCGCTTTCGCCGACATAGGTTGTTGCATCCAGCGCCGCCTGCGCCTCGGCCGCGCTGATCCGGCCCTCCATCGCGGGCAAGGCGGCCACCCGCGCGGCGATGCTGTCCGCGTCAGCGCCGGGTTCGGCCAGCATGTCGTGCAACAGGTCATGGGCCTGAAGATGCCCCAGCGCAGGTGCCATCAGCATCATCAGCCGTTCCGACGCCGTCTGCGCGCCGGACAGCGCCAGGTTCGCGGCCATCCGCTCCGGTGCGGGGACGATCTTGGCGGTCAGGTCCGCAAAGGCCCGCGCCAGCCGCCATGCCAGCGGCACGGCCCGGTCCAGCGTGCGCACCATCAGGTGATTGGCGGCCGAGTCGCCCTCGTTCGCGGTCAGTGTCGCCTCCATCCCCGGCGCGACCGAGGCGCGCAGATCGCCGGCCATGGCGATCACGTGTACCACCAGCTTGGGATTGACCTTGTGCGGCATGGTCGATGAACCGACCACGCTGTGGCCCAGCGTTTCGGACAGTTCGCCCAGCTCTTCGGCCATAAGGCGATAGCATTCGCGCGCAATGCGCTCGATGCTCATCGCCAGCAGGCCCATGGCGGCGATGTAGTCGGCAAACAGGTCGTTGACCGCGCGGCCCGGCACCAGCATTACGCCCAGTCCCAGCCGGGCGGCCATGCAGGCGTTGATCTCCTGCCCCTGCCCGCCGAAGGCATGCATCGCGCCCACCGCGCCGCCGAAGGGCAGCCGCATCGTGCGCGCCTCCATCGCATCCAGCCGATCCGCAGCGCGGGACAGTTCCTCGATCCAGCCGGCAAGCTTGAAGCCGAAGGTCACGGGCAGCGCGTGGCGGCGGTTCGTGCGCGCGATCATCGGCGTTTCGGCATGGCGTTCGGCCATCGCGCCCAGATGGTCCAGCGCCTCGGCCAGATGGGTGCGCACATGCTGCAGGGCGCGCTGCATCAGCAACAACCGTCCGGTCTGCATCACGTTCTGCGTGGTCGCACCCCAATGGACATAGGCCCCAGCCGCACCCGCCCGGTCCGAAACAACGCGCGTGAGCGCGTGGATCGGTGCCATGGTGCGCGCGGCTTCAGCCTCCAGCCGATCGAGCCCCAGCGTTTCCACATCGGCGACCTGCGCAATACCTTCGGCGGCCCAGTCCGGAATGATCCCCAGTTCGGCCTGCGCCTGCGCCAGCGCCACTTCCACATCCAGCCACGCCTGCCAGAGGCTGGCCGGGGCGAACAGCGCGTCGGGCTGGTCGCTCACATCTCTGCGCCGCTGCGTCATGCGGTATCGGCCCTCTCCTTCGTGCCCCCATCCCCTCCGGTGTTGGGCCCTGCATCGAACCGGGGCGCGGCGTCCAGAAGCGCGCGGGTATAAGCCTCGCGCGGGGCGGTCAGCACCTGGGACGCGGGGCCTTCCTCGACCAGTTGGCCCTGCAGCAGGACGGCCACACGCTGCGCCAACTGGTGCACCACGGCCATGTCATGGGTGATGATCAGCGTGGTCAGGCCGAATTCGGCCTGCAGGTCGGCCAGCAGGTTCAGGATCTGGGCCTGCACCGACACATCCAGCGCCGAGGTCGGCTCGTCGCAGATCAGCACCTCGGGGCGGTTGACCATGGCGCGCGCGATGGCCAC
>SKMI01000276.1 GCA_007121115.1 Paracoccaceae bacterium
GCCCATGTGCTTCGCCAGAAGCTGCTCCGCCTCGGCCGCGCTGGGCGCTTCGGCATAGCAGCGGCATTCCGGCGCATTGCCCGAGGGGCGCAGATGAACAATCCGCCCCCCCGCAAAGCGCACGCGCAAACCATCGGTCAGGTCCAGCGCCTCTTCGGGTGCGCCTGTATCGAAAAACCGCGCGCGGGCATCGGCGTCGCGTGACAGACGCGCGATCAGCGCCGTGGAGGCCTCGGTCGGAATGCCCTGCAGGCGGTCGGCGGCCGTGAAGCGCGCCGGCAGGTCCTGCACCATCCTAGCAAGCCCCTGCCCGGTACCATGTGCAGCGGCAAGCGGTGCGATCACCGGCAGAAGGCAATCGCGGGTCATCAGGGGGGGCAGCGGCCCCGATGGACCCTGGGCCGCAAACCCCAGAAGGAAGCCGCCATTCGCTTCATACCCTACCACTTTCGCGGACGGATCAGCGGCCAGCGCCGCGTCGATGGCGGCAATGACATGGGGCGAGCCGATGCGCGTGCGGCGCACGTCCGTGAACGCGGGGATCATCTCGACCATGGAATTCGACGACACCGGCGTGCAGACCACATCCGCGCCCAGCGCACGCGCGGTCAGGACGCCCAGCACGTCGCCCGGCACCACCTGCCCCTGCGCATCGCACAGAAGCGGGCGGTCGCCGTCACCATCGGTCGAAACCAGCGCGTCCAGTCGATCCACCCGGCACCATTCGGCCAGTTGGGCGCGGGTTTCGGGTGCGACAGCTTCGGTATCAACGGGAATGAAGTGGTCGGCGCGCGCCAGCGCCACGGGCACGGCCCCCAGCCCCGCCAGCACGTCCACCAGCACATCCCGCGCAACCGAACTGTGCTGATAGACCCCGATCCGCAGCCCGGTCAGAGCCTTGGGCCCATAGGCTGACACATAGCGCGCGACATACGCGGGCAGGGTCTCCGGCGCCTCGATCACCGACGGCAGTGGCGGCACGTCCGGCCAGTGCCGGTTCGCGGCGGCGAGGATGGCCGCTTCGTCCCCTTTCGAAATCTCGCCGGTGACCGTGTAGAATTTCAGCCCGTTGCGATCCGCCGGGATATGGCTGCCCGTGACCATGATCGCCCCGCAACCGCGCGCCGCGGCGGCCAGGGCCAGCGCCGGTGTCGGCACGGCACCGGCACGGATGGACTGCACTCCGGCAGCGCCGAGCGCCTGCAGCACGGTCGCGGCTATCGCAGGCGAGGAGTCGCGCAGATCCCACCCTACCAGCACCGACCCACCATGCGTGCAGGCCACCAGATAGGCGCGCACCATGTCGGTGATCAGCTCATCCGTCAGTTCCGTGACAAGGCCGCGCAGGCCGCTGGTGCCAAAGGACGGGGGCATCTCAGGGCCGCGCGATCGCGCGTGCAGGCGGAACCGGCGCGGTGGCGGCGCGCGCCAACATCTCGCTCGGCCGGGACGGGTTCGGATGCGTCTTCATGGTCGGGACTGCCTCACTCTCGGATCAGGTCGGAACTGAATCATGACCGGTTCGGGAAATTCAATAGTGATGTCCCCGATCTGGGGCAGAAGCGCGTGATATTCGGCCACTGCGCGGACCCAAGGTCGAGCTTTCAAACCAGCATCGGGGGCCGGTGGTGATCCTTTGGCAGCACAGTCGCCTGCTGCACGCGTCGACAGCGCAAGGCGGCAAGCCCCCCACCGGAGCATTCCGGGCATCCCTGCGCGCGTTCCGCCCCCGGTCTTGCACATCACTGCCCCGAACCCGCATCCGGGAAGGTCACAAACCCGCGCAGATCGATGAAATGCTGTTCGGCAAGAAGGTCCAGAGTGGGAATGTCAATGAATGTCGTGAGCCCGAACACGAAAGCGATGGCCGCGGCAGCACCCATCAACCACCTGTCATGAAACAGCTTCTCCGGCGTGCGGGCGAGCGAACCCGCCCTGAGCGACAAGGCGGAATAGCGCGCGAACAGAAACACGACCAGCGGGAACAGCAACACGTATTCGATCCGGTATTTCGCCACGAAGACGGCCAGACACATCACGCAGAGAAGCGCATAGGTCAGGTTGGCCACCGAAAGCCGCGTTTCGGAATAATGGGCGAAGGACTTGCGATAGAGCACCAGCCGCGCCTGCCCGAACTCGGCCGTGATGTCGCGGAATTCCGCCAGACGCTTGGTGTTCATCAGGAACGCGCCGCCGAACCAGAAACAGAGTATGATCGACACCGGCGGCAGCGTTGCGGGATCGACCATGGCCCAGCCCAGCATCAGCCGCAGCGGATTGTTGAGCGACTCGGACAGCACATCGAGGAACGCGCGATCCTTGCTCCGCAGCGGCGGCACGTTATAGACTAGCGCCGCGGCCAGAAAGCACAGTATCCAGACGGCGAAACCGCCATTCACAATCACCCCCAGCGCCACCGCCGCTAGGGCGAGCAGCGCGTAGAGCCCGCAGACGCGGCGCACGTCCAGCGCCACCTGCACCGCCACGCGCTCTGCCTTTTGTGGGTGATGGCGGTCGAAATCACGGTCCAGCCACTCGTTGATCACATAGTTTGCCGAGGCCGCGCAGACCGCCGCCAGCATTCCGGCAAGGATGTTCCAGAATAGCGGCTCCCCCTGATCGCCACGCAACAGCAGCGCGAGGGCAATGCCGGGCAGGATGAACACATGCTTTGTGGCATGATCGAACCGCGCCAGCCGCAGATAGTCGCTGACGCGCGCCTCGGGCTCGTGCGTGTGATCGCCGGGCGTGCAGTCCTCATTGCGGTCAAGGCTGCGGTCATGGGTCATATGGCGCCTTCTCCGGATCAGGTAACGCGCGGGCGCCGTCGTGCCGGGCTGCCTGCGCGTGTCACGCAACCCGCCAGGATACCGCCCCCGACCGCAGGGGCCGCCGGATAACGCACCCCGTTGGGCGAGCATAGCGCACCATCCCGCGCCAAACCAAGACCAGAGCGCGGCGCGGGCCAAGGGAAGCGCCGCCGCCGCGGGCTCAAGCGTCGATCGCAATGGCGGCACGCGGGGCGATGGCGACCCCTTGCGTCCCGGGCTTGCCCAGATGATCGGCCACAGGGCCGCCCGAAGCGGAAATCGCTTGATCTGCCCGCCCTGTCGGGTGAGTTTGCCTGCGGGCCACGCGCGTCTTGGGGAGCGTTGGCTCGGCCTGCGGGTAATCCGGATGCGGTCTTGCCAGAATCAGATGCCATGAAATCGCGCCCCCTGCGGTCATCTTCCGGAGAGCGGGCTCCGATTGCGGGCTGGGTCGTGGCCGCCACGCTTGTCCTGATGATCCCGGCAATCGTCAACGGCGCCCCCTTTATCTACTACGACACCGCCACCTACCTGTCGGCACCCCAGCCGGTGCTGCCAATCCTGAAATTCCTGCTGGAGCCGCTGACGTTGCGCTCCGGTGGGGTGCTGGAAAACCTGCACGCGGTGCGGGTACGCTATCGGATCCTGTCCAGCGCCGACCCGGTGGCAGCGGATTGGATCATGCACCGTGGCCGTGCACCGCATTACCGGATACTGGGCGCGCTGTCGGTTGAGTATGGCAGGGTTTGGTCACTGGCTGCCTTGCAGGCGCTCCTCACCGCGTTGGTGGCCGCCCTGTTCTGGGCGCGCGTCGCCGGACTGGCGCTGGGCTGGGGCTGGCTTGCCGGCATGGCGGCGCTGACGGCGCTGACCCCGCTGGGGTTGTTCGCCGGTCTGGCGATGCCGGATATCCTGTCGGGCGTGACGGTGCTGGCGGTCATCGGGCTTGTGCTGGGCTGGACCCGGTTACGGGTGTCCGAACGTGCGGCCCTGGCAGTGATCGCTGGCTTTGCCATGCTATCGCATCAGACGCATCTGCTGCTTGGCGCAGGGCTGGCGCTCGCACTCGCGCTCCTTGCCCGCCACACCGCGGGCCGATACCGCGGCCTTGCCGCCGTTCTGGCGGCCGCCTTCACCGCCGGCGCGCTGGAACAGGGGTACATGCAACTCCTCGATCTGCGGCCCGATGCGACCGTTCAGAGCCGCCCGCATCTGGTCGCGCACCTGATCGATCATGGCCCCGGCGTGGACTATCTGCGCCAGAACTGCCCCGAGGCGGGCTTTGCGCTTTGCGCCCATGTCGACAAGCTGCCGATGCGCTGGTCCGCGTTCCTGTTCGGCGGCAGAAGCGCCGAGAGCCGGTTCCTTGCCGAGGCGCCGGTGGCAGAGCGTGTGACCATCAGTCAGGAACAGTTTCCCCTGGTTCTGGCCATCATCCGCGATGATCCCTGGGGTGTGCTGGGTTTTGCACTCCGCGCGGCCGGGCGACAGATCACCATGTTCCGACCGGACGGGGCGATCATCATGCCGGACAACCTTGCCACCCATCCCGTGCCATTCCCGCCCGATCTGAAGCAGGCGACCTGGGACTCCCGCCTCTATGCCGACCCGGGCCTGCTGCGCACACTCGGGGATATCTCGGGCGTCGTTGTGGTGGGCGCGTTGGCGCTGCTTCTGCTCGGATGGCTGCGTCTGTGGGTCCGGCAGGGCGGCGCGGATCGGTATCACGCCACCATGATCGTGACCGCGCTGATGGCAGGGTTGCTGCTGAATGCGATCATCTGCGGTGTGCTGGCCTCGCCCTATGACCGGTTTCAGGCGCGACTCATCTGGCTGTTGCCCTATGCGGCGCTCATGCTGACGGTGGCGGCGTTCGGCACGGCCACGCAGACCGCACGGCACGGGGCGCGCAATGACTGACGCGCCTCTTGTCCATGTCGCGGAAATGGATGAGGTTTCCGGGATGGTCAGCGATACCGATTTCATGATTGCCGCAGCCCGCAAGCTCGACCTCAAGGACCCGGCTGGCGCGGCGGCGGCCTTGGCCCGGATCGGTGATCTGAAAGGCTGCGCACCGACGGCGCTGCCGCTCTGGCGCGCAACCTTGCTGCAAGACCTGCGGTCCAGAACGGGGCGCAAGGCGTTCGACAAGACGGCGGAACAGGTTCTTGTCCGTCTGGAAAGCCTTATGGACGGGTCACAAGACGGGCCACTCGCCGAGCCGCTGTTCGAGGATTGGCGGCGCGCCACCGAAGATGCCGCGGCTTCCCTCCTGACCCTTCCTGTCGCCCAGGCACTGTTGCCCATGTTGTCCGACCTGTCGGGCCGGAACCGTTCTGCATTGATCGCGGCGACCGTGGGGCTGGAGCATCCCCGACTGACCCTGAGGCTGTGGGAGGCGACGCTGGCATCGGATCAAGGCGAGCCGCTCGAAGGCTGGCTGGCGATGACACTCCTGTCTGCCGCGCGCAGCCTTGCCCCGGATGATCCGCTTGGATTGCTGACCCGGCAGTTGCAACAGGCAGGGCGCGCCGATCTGGTGGACTTGATGCTGGTGCTGTCCGAGGCCATTGCCCAGGCACCCGCCGCGCGGATCAGGGGCTCCCTCGCTGCGCTGAAAAGCGACACGCAGAAGCGTATCGTGCTTGATTATCTGGTGCGCGCGCCGGCAACGCCGCAGCAGTTTCTGGAACGCGCCGCGCTCGTGGATGAAATCGGCGCAGCTCTCGGCCCGCCCTATGGCGGCCCGAACGCAGCTTTTCTGGCCCTGACCCGGGCTTTGGCGCAGAAGGACTGGGCCAGGGCGCTCGAGCTTTCGGAACCGCTGGTCGCAGAGCCCGGCTTGCAAAGTGACGTCATCGGCATGCGCGCCAAGGCGCAGCTTCGCCTTGGCAAGCTGGAGCTGGCCGAAGCCAATGCCGCTTTTCTGCGGGACGCGCCGGATCTGCCATGGTCGGACCGGAGCAAGGCGGCATCATTGGCATGGATGGCGCGCGCGCAAGCTGACGGCGTGCAATACGCACGCAGGCAGGATCTGCCGCAGTGGCGTGTCGGGCGGCCGCTGGTGCAATCACTCTGGGTCGGCCCGCGCTTGCGCTGGATCGAACAGAC
>SKMI01000153.1 GCA_007121115.1 Paracoccaceae bacterium
GGCCAGGCGGTCATGCGGTTTCAGGGAGAGTTGATCCAGGCTCATGCCGCCTCGCTGGTGTTCTCGACAATGCGGGGGGCTTCGGTCTAGGGTCCACGCATGAGAGAGCTACTGCGCACCACCGATCCGACCGTCATCCCCTTTGCCCGCGTCCTCCTTGAGAGTGAGGATATAGAAGCCTTCGAGCTGGACGTCCATATGAGTGCGATGGAGGGCAGCATCGGAATCCTTCCGCGGCGGCTGATGGTGCGCGAGCGCGATCACTTCCGCGCCAGCGCCCTGATGCGCGAGGCGGGCATTCCGGTCGAGAGTTGATGACCGGGTCCGCGGCGGGTTTCGACGAGGCCGCGCTGACCCATGATGCCTTCCTGAACGGGCGGGTGATGATCCGCCAGCCGCGCACGGGCTATCGCGCCGCCACCGACCCGGTGTTTCTGGCCGCTGCCGTGCCGGCCGCGCCGGGGCAGAATGTGCTGGAGCTGGGCTGCGGGGCGGGCACGGCGCTGCTGTGTCTGGCCGCAAGGGTGCCGGGGCTGCGGCTGACCGGGGTGGAGGTGCAGCCCGCCTATGCGGCGCTGGCGCGCCGGAACGCGGTCGAGAACGGGGCGGCGGTGGACGTGGTCGCGGCCGATCTGGCAGCGCTTCCGACAGAGTTGCGGGCGCGGAGTTTCGACCATGTGATCGCCAACCCGCCCTATTTCGCGCCCGAAGCGCCGGGCGCGCAGGATGCGGGCCGCGACCGGGCCCAGCGCGAGGCAACACCGCTGGAGCTTTGGGTCGATGTGGCGCTGCGGCGGTGCCGTGACGGGGGGGTGGTCAGCCTGATCCACCTCACCGAGCGTTTGCCGGAGTTGCTGTCGGGGTTTGCGGGCCGGGCGGCGGTGACGGTGTTGCCACTGTCTTCGCGGGCACAGCGCCCGGCGCAGCGGGTGATCCTGCGGGCGCGCAAGGGGCGGCGCGATCCGTTCGTGCTGCTGCCGCCACTGGTGGTGCACGAAGGCGACGGGCATCCGGGCGACGGGGAGCATTTCACCCTGGCCGTGCGCGCGATGATGCGGGAAGGGGCGGCACTGCCGTTCGGGGAGAGGTAGACCTTTGACCGTGGGAGAGCGCCCCCTCAGCGCCCCGCCCGCCCACCCATGGCGCTGCGGGGGCGCTGACCAGCGCAAGCGTCGGACGGGGCCAGTGTCAGGGCTTGGCGAATTCGTCCTGCGTGTAGCCCTGCAGATACAGGAGCGCGGTCAGATCGCCATGATTCACGCGCAAATCGCAGCGTGCCGCAACCGAGGGTTTGGCGTGATAGGCCACACCTGCGCCCGCGCGTTCCAGCATGGCGAGGTCATTGGCGCCATCGCCCACCGCCAACACCTGCGCAGGTGTAATCCCGCGCGCGTCGGCGATGCGCTCCAACGCTTCCAGCTTGGCCGCGCGACCAAGGATCGGTTCGGCCACGGCGCCGGTCAGCTTGCCGTCCGCGACCTCCAGCGTGTTGGCGTGGTGGGCGTCAAACCCCAGCGCCCCCGCCACATGCGCGGTGAACGCCGTGAAGCCCCCCGAAACCAGCACAGCGTGCGCTCCGTGGGCGCGCATCGTGGCCAGCAAAGCCTGCGCGCCGGGGGTGAACCGGATGCGTTCGGCGATCACCTGGGCGATCACGCCCTCGTCCATACCGCGCAGGAGGACGACGCGTTCGCGCAAGGCGTCCTCGAACTCCAGTTCGCCGTTCATGGCGCGGTCGGTGATTTCGGCCACATGGGCGCCGATCCCGGCCATGGCGGCCAGTTCGTCGATGCATTCCTGCCCGATCATGGTGCTGTCCATGTCGGCGATCAGCATCGCCTTGCGGCGCGCTTCGGCGGGCTGCACCATCAGGTCTATGCCGCGCGCCTGCAGCGATTCCCACACCTCCCACCGATTGCCGGGCACGCGCTCGAGCGGGAATTCCGCCGCCACGTCCGGGGCGAGCCAGACCGCCGCGTCCCCGCCCCACGCGTTGCGCAGCGCCTCCACCGTGGCGCCGTCCAGCGCCGGGGCCGCGGGGTTGGTGATCAGTGTGGCGATGAACATGGAGCCCCCTCGCGTCGTTTTTTCCATGCGCCCGGTCGCTCTAGGACAATTTAGCCCCTTGTGCCAGCCCCGGTTTCGCGTGTATCCGCGCCAGTGGGACACCCCTCCCCAACGAGGGGCGCATATCTGGAAGGATACCATGACTGGACCTGCACAACCGGCGACGCGGCCGGCCAATCCGCGTTTTTCATCAGGCCCCTGCGCCAAGATCCCCGACTTCTCGCTCGACATGCTGGCCGACGCGCCCCTGGGCCGCTCGCACCGCGCCACCGTGGGCAAGGCGAAGCTGAAGGCCGCCATCGACGGCACGCGCGAGATACTGGGCGTCCCCGACGGCTATCGCATCGGCATCGTGCCGGCCTCGGACACCGGGGCGGTGGAGATGGCCATGTGGTCCCTGCTGGGCGCGCGGCCGGTGGAGATGCTGGCCTGGGAAAGCTTCGGCGCGGGCTGGGTCACCGATGTGGTCAAGCAGTTGAAGCTCGACGCCACGGTGCGCAACGCCGACTATGGGCGGATCGTGGACCTGGCCGAGGTCGATTTCGACAAGGATGTGGTGTTCACCTGGAACGGCACCACCTCGGGCGTGCGGGTGCCGAACGGCGATGCGATCCCCGCCGACCGCGACGGGCTGACCCTCTGCGACGCCACCTCGGCGGCCTTTGCCATGGAACTGCCATGGGACAAGCTGGATGTGGTCACCTTCAGCTGGCAGAAGGTCATGGGCGGCGAGGCGGCGCACGGGATGCTGATCCTGTCCCCGCGCGCGGTGGAACGGCTGGAAAGCTGGACGCCGGACTGGCCGCTGCCGAAGATCTTTCGCCTGACCAAGGGCGGTAAGCTGATCGACGGCATCTTTCGGGGCGAGACGATCAACACGCCGTCCATGCTGGCGGTGGAGGATTATCTGGTCGCGCTGGACTGGGCACGCGGTCTCGGCGGCCTGCCCGCGCTGATTGCCCGCTGCAACGCCAATGCCGATGTGATCGCGCGGTTCTGCGCGCGCCATGACTGGATCGCCAATCTGGCCGATGACCCGGCCACGGCGTCGACCACCAGCGTCTGCCTGAAGTTCACGGACCCCGGTATCACCGACGGAGCGGCCTTTGCCAAGGCGGTTGCGAAGCGGCTGGAGGCCGAGGGCGTGGCCTTCGACATCGGCGCCTATCGCGATGCCCCGCCGGGGCTGCGCATCTGGTGCGGGGCCACGGTGCAGACCGCGGATATCGAGGCGCTGATGCCCTGGATCGACTGGGCCTATCACGCCGAGCGCGCCGCGCTGGATGCGGTCGCCTGAGAGTTTTCCGGGGGCGGTCCGCCCCCTTTTCCCCATCGTTTCTGAGAAGGAGCCAGTGACATGGCACCCAAGGTTCTTGTGTCCGACAAGCTGTCGGAAACCGCCGTGCAGATTTTCCGCGACCGCGGCATCGACGTGACCTTCGACCCCTCGCTGGGCAAGGACAAGGAAAAGCTCGCGCAGGTGATCGGCGAGTATGACGGCCTTGCCATCCGCTCGGCCACCAAGGTCACCGCGAAGCTGCTGGAGGCCGCGCCAAGGCTGAAGGTCGTGGGCCGCGCGGGTATCGGCGTCGATAACGTGGACATTCCGGCGGCGTCGAAAAAGGGCGTGATCGTCATGAACACACCCTTCGGCAACTCCGTCACCACGGCCGAACACGCCATCGCCATGATGATGGCCGTCGCCCGCCAGATCCCCGAGGCCAACGCATCGACCCACGCGGGCAAGTGGGAGAAATCGCGCTTCATGGGCACCGAGGTGACCGCCAAGACGCTGGGCGTGATCGGCGCGGGCAATATCGGCGGGATCGTCTGCGAACGCGCGCTGGGGCTGCGGATGAAGGTGATCGCCTATGACCCGTTCCTGAGCGAGGAGCGGGCGCGCAAGCTGGGGGTGACCAAGGTGGAGCTGGACGAGCTGCTGGGGCGGGCCGATTTCATCTCGCTCCACGTGCCGCTGACCGACAAGACCCGCAACATCCTGTCGGCCGAGGCGATTGCACGGACCAAACCCGGCGTACGGATCATCAACTGCGCCCGCGGCGGGCTGATCGACGAATCGGCGCTGGCCGCGGCGCTCAAGTCCGGCCATGTCGCGGGTGCCGCGCTCGATGTGTTCGAGGTGGAGCCTGCCACCGACAGCCCGCTGTTCGGTCTGCCCAATGTGGTGGTCACCCCGCATCTGGGCGCGTCCACCACCGAGGCGCAGGAGAACGTGGCCCTGCAGGTGGCCGAGCAGATGTCCGATTACCTGCTCTCGGGCGCGGTGCAGAACGCGCTCAACATGCCATCCGTGACCGCCGAGGAAGCGGTCGTCATGGCCCCTTGGCTGAAACTCGCCGGGCATCTGGGCGCCTTTGCCGGGCAACTGACCGACGAGCCGATCCGCGCCATCAACATCCTCTATGACGGGGCGGTGACCGAAATGAACCTGGACGCGCTCAACTGCGCGGTGATCGCGGGAATCATGAAGGCGTCCAATCCGGATGTGAACATGGTCTCGGCCCCCGTTGTGGCGCGCGAGCGGGGGGTGCAGATCGCAACCACCACGCAGTCGAAATCGGGGGTGTTCGATGCCTATATCAAGCTGACCATCGTGACCGAGCACCGCGGACGGTCGGTGGCCGGTACGGTGTTTTCGGACGGAAAGCCGCGCTTCATCCAGATCAAGGGCATCACCATCGACGCCGAGGTGGGCGCGCACATGCTTTACACCACCAACGAAGACGTGCCGGGCATCATCGGCACGCTGGGCCAGACCATGGGCGAGGGCGGCGTGAACATCGCCAACTTCACCCTGGGGCGGTCCTCGCGCGGGGCGGATGCGATTGCGCTTCTGTATCTCGATGCGCCGCCGCCCGAGCCGGTGCTGGACAAGCTTCGCGCTACCGGCATGTTCGGCCAGGTCCGTCCGCTCCAGTTCGACGTGGCCTGATACTTTTCCCTGCGCGCAGCCATGGCGCGCGCAGGGGCAACGCCCATCCCCAAGCCCCGGAGCAGTCCATGCGCACCTACGCCATCGGCGACATTCACGGCCAGTTCGACCTGCTGCGCGCGGCGCATGCGCGCATCGCGGCGGACCGCAAGCGCACCGGTGACAATGATGCGCCGGTCATCCATGTGGGGGACCTGGTGGACCGCGGCCCCGATTGCGCGGGGGTGGTCCGCTACTTGCGCGAAGGCATCGCGCGCGGCAAGCCCTGGGTGGTGCTCAAGGGCAACCACGACCGCATGTTCAGCGCCTTTCTGGACGATCCCGCCGAAACCGATCCCGGCCTGCGCCGGACGCTCAGCTACCTGCATCCGGCCATCGGCGGGGCTGCGACGCTGGAAAGCTACGGCGTGCGCCACCCCGCCGACCGCCCCGTGGCCAAGGTCCATGCCGATGCGCTGGACAAGGTCCCGGCCGAGGATCGCGCCTTCCTCGCCGCGCTGCCGCTCTGGCACCGGCGCGACGGAATGCTGTTCGTCCACGCGGGCATCCGTCCCGGCGTGGCGCTGGGGGATCAGGTCGAGGATGACCTGGTCTGGATTCGCGGCCCGTTCCTGGACTACCCCTACGATCACGGTTTCACAGTGGTCCACGGCCACACGGCCGTGCACGCGCCCGAACACCACGGCAACCGGGTCAACATCGATACCCGCGCCGCCTATGGCGGGCCCCTGACCGCCATCGTGATCGAGGATGGCGCCGTCTCCGTGCTCACCGACGACGGGCGCCAGGCCCTGCACCCCGGCGACGGGACCGCGCAGGACGTGTGACGGCACTCCCATGACTTGGGTCAAGGCGCGCCATCAA
>SKMI01000326.1 GCA_007121115.1 Paracoccaceae bacterium
CGCCGCCCCGCCCGCCGAGGGCGAGCGGCTTTACGAACACTTCGCGGAAGCGCTGCGCGCGCGCGGCATTACCGTGGCCACCGGTGCATTCGGCGCCGACATGGATGTGGCGCTGGTCAACCAGGGGCCTGTGACGATCTGGCTGGAGGTCTGAGCGGTTGCGCCATGGCTGGCCGGAAGTAGCCGGGGGGCAGCCCCCCCCCCCGGACCTTGCCATAAGCCGGGGGCCAGCCCCCCGGACCGCACCGAAAGCCGGGGGGCCAGCCCCCCGGACCGCACCGAAAGCCGGGGGGCCAGCCCCCCGGACCCCCCGGGATATTTTTGCACAGATGATGGACGCAGGGGCTTTCTGGCACGGTCGAGGGTGGCGGAGCCTGCGGTGATGGAGTGTGCAGGGGCGGGCGTGCAGTGGGGGCAGTGGGCTGATTGCTTTGCAGGGGCTTGAACACCGGCGCGCGGTTCGTGCAAATGGCGTGATCGGGTCGCGGGGGCCCGCGCTCCACGTTTCCTGATGCCGAGGCTTCATGACCACCACCAACCCGAATTTCACCGATGCGGAATACGAGGCGCGCATCGCCGCCACCCGTGCCGAGATGGCGCTGCGGGGGCTCGATCTGCTGATCATCAGCGATCCGTCCAACATGAACTACATCGCCGGCTATGACGGCTGGTCCTTCTATGTGCATCAGGCGGTGATCCTGCCCATGGAGGGCGAACCGGTCTGGTGGGGGCGGGGCATTGACGCCGCGGGTGCGCTGCGCACCGTGTTCATGAATGGCGAGGACAGCATCGTCGGCTACGATGACAGCTACGTCCAGAACCCGCAGAAACACCCGATGGAGGCGCTGGCCGTGCTGATCATCGACCGGGGCTGGAACACCGGCTGGATCGGGGTCGAGCTGGACAACTATTATTACTCGGCGGCCGCGCATCAGACGCTGGTCAACCACCTGCACGAGGCGCAGTTCATCGATGCCACCGGGCTGGTCAACTGGCAGCGGGCGATCAAGTCGCACTCCGAGATCGAGTATATCCGCCGCGCCGCGCGGATAGTCGAGCGCATGCACGAAGTCATCGTCGAGGTGGCCGAGCCGGGCATGCCCAAGAATCATCTGGTGGCCGAGATCACCCGCGCGGGAATCAAGGGCGTCGATGGCGCCTGGGGCGATTACCCGGCGATCGTGCCCATGGCCCCGTCGGGTCTGGATGCCACGGCGCCGCACCTGACCTGGGACGACCGGCCCATGAAGCGGGGCGAGCCGACCTTCTTCGAAATCGCGGGCGCGCACCGGCGCTATCACTGCCCGCAGTCGCGCACGCTGTTCTTCGGCCCGCCGCCCGATTTCTACCGCCATGCCGAGGAGGCGATCCTCGAGTCGCTCGAGGCCGGGCTGGAGCAGGCGTTTCCCGGCAATCGCTGCGAAGATATCGCCAATGCCTTCAACGCGGCGCTGAACAAGCGCGGGTTCGAGAAGGACAATCGCTGCGGCTATTCCATCGGCGTCAGCTATCCGCCCGATTGGGGCGAGCGCACCATGTCCTTCCGGCGCGGCGACATGACCGAGCTGAAGCCGGGCATGGTGTTTCATTTCATGACCTCGCTCTGGTTCGAGGATGGCGGGCTGGAGATCACCGAGCCGATCCTGATCACCGAACACGGGCCGGAATGCCTGTGTGAAACGCCGCGGCAGATCTTCGTGAAGGACTGAGCGATGTCCGTCACGCCCACCATTCCCTTCGACCGGAACGGCGCGCATCACGGCTTTCTGCGGCTGCCGTATTCGCGCGATGACAGCGCCTGGGGGTCGGTGATGATCCCGGTCTCGGTGATCCGCAACGGGGCCGGGCCGACCGCGCTGTTCGTGGCCGGGAATCACGGCGACGAATACGAGGGGTTGGTGGCGCTGCACGAACTGGCCGCCACGCTGGACCCGGCGAAGATTCGCGGGCGGGTGATCATCCTGCCCGCGCTCAACCAGCCGGCGGTGGCGGCGGGGCGGCGGGTTTCGCCCATCGACGGGGTCAACCTGAACCGCGCCTTTCCGGGCCGCCCGGATGGCAGCGTGACCGAGAAGATCGCGCATTACGTCAGCCGCGTATTGGTGCCGACGGCTGATCTGGTCTGCGACCTGCATTCGGGCGGCAAGACGCTGGATTTCCTGCCCTTCGCCGCCGTGCATGTGCTCGAGGACAAGGCCCAGCAGGCCGCCAGCGAGGCCGCCATGCGCGCCTTCAACGCGCCCTACTCGGCGATCATGCTGGAGATTGACGCGGTGGGGATGCTGGACACCGAGGCCGAGGGACAGGGCAAGGTGTTCGTGACCACCGAACTGGGCGGCGGCGGCAGCGCCACGGCGCAAAGCGTGGCGGTGGCGCGCAAGGGGGTGCGCAACCTGCTGCAACACATGGGCATTTTGCCCGGGGTGCCCCAGATCGGCCCCAGCCGGATGCTCGACATGCCCGATGGCGATTGCTTCACCTTCTGCGAAAGCGCGGGGCTGATGGAGCCAGTGGTGGACCTTGGCGCCGTGGTCGCGAAGGGCGATACGCTGGCGCGGGTCTGGCCGCTGGGGCGGCCGGGGCAGGCGCCGGTGGCCTATGCCGCACGGCGCGATGGTATCCTGATCAGCCGCCATTTTCCGGGGCTGGTCAAGGCGGGGGACTGTCTGGGCGTCGTCGCGGTGGAGATGGACGCCGACTGAACAGCAAACGGGCCGCAAGGGGGTGTCCCCTGCGGCCCGCGTCAGGGCGGCTCGAAGCCCGGATTACTCGCCCGTCAGTTCAATCAGGCTGCGGTAGACCTCTTCCAGCAGGGCGCGGTTGTCGCCTGCGGATTCCAGCAGCATGGTCAGGCTGTTGCGCTGCATCGAGTTCAGGCCTTCGGCATCCTCGACAAGGTCGCGCAGCCGGTCGCGGGTCATGTCCTCGGGCATCTCGACCGTCGCCGTCGGATCGGTCATCGCCTCCATGTCCGGGGCTTCCTCGGTCACGTCGCCGACCACGTCATCGACCGTCTGGGTGGGATCGTCGCCATCGGGCAGGGCGCTTTCCTCTGTCATCGTGGGGGTGGACTCGGGCAGGGCGCTGGGATCGGCAGCTTCTTCCTCGGCCGGGGCCTCGTCGACGGGCGTTTCGTCGATCGGGGTTTCTTCCTCGATCACGCCTTCCTCGACCGGTGTTTCCTCTAGCTCCGGTTCAGGCTCGGGCTCCGGGTCCGGCTCGGGCTCCGGGTCCGGCTCTTCGATCTCGGGCTCCTCGGGTTCGATGGCCTCGGGGGCCTGGACGTCTTCGGGCGCATCGACCGGTGCGGGCGGTGGCGGCGGCGTGGAGCGCGTGCCCAGCCACAGACCGACAAGGCCCACAAGAACGATCAGACCGATGATCAGACTACGTTGCATGCTGCTACCCCTGAATGACCCGCGCCACTGCGCGACAATGCCCCGGGGGTATGCCAGAGTCGGACCGGATTGCAAGTGACAGCGGGGTGAGTGCGCGAAAGGCGGCGCATATCACGCTTTTGCCGCTTGAAAGGCCCCGCGCGCCCCGGTATTTTGCGCGCCACATCAAGAGTTATCAAAGGATCATCGCCATAGCCCGCAGACCGCACAACGCCCCGCCGACCCGCGATACCGGACCGCGCGTCAATGACCGCATTCGCGCCCCCGAGATTCGGCTGATCGGCGCTGATGGAGAGAATGTCGGCGTCGTGCGCCCGGAGGTGGGGATGCGCATGGCCGAGGAGGCCGGGCTCGATCTGGTGGAGATCTCGCCGAACGCCGCGCCACCGGTCTGCAAGATCATGGACTTCGGCAAGTTCAAGTATGAACAGCAGAAGCGCGAGGCCGAGGCCCGCAAGAAGCAGAAGACCATCGACGTCAAGGAAGTGAAGTTCCGGCCCGGCACCGACACGCATGATTACGACGTTAAGATGCGCAACGTGATGCGGTTTCTGGAATCGGGCGACAAGGTGAAGGTGACGCTGCGCTTTCGCGGGCGCGAGATGGCGCACCAGAAACTGGGGGTCGAGCTGCTGGAACGCGTCGCCGCCGATGTGGGCGAGCAGGGCAAGGTCGAGAACATGCCCAAGCTCGAAGGTCGTCAGATGGTGATGATGATCGCGCCGCGCTGAGGCGGCGCCGGGAGAGATCCCAGGGAGGGGGATGACCGGCAGTGCGCCGGTCGCACCGGGGGGCGAAAGCCCCCCGGGTTGCGTTTGGGGGGCGAACCAATGCCGTGGCGACGGGGTTCGGCGCGGGCGCGGTGAAAGAAGCGCCTTCGGGCCGCGCCCTCCCTCCTACCCCGCGCGCCCCGAGGGCGCTGCCCGCGCGGCGCGTGGGCGGGGCACTTGATCAACAGGGCAAGCCCTCTTGCTGGCTCGGCGCGTGTGGTCAGGCTCAGAACGGCACGTCATCGGCGCTGTCGGCCGGGACGAGAAACCGCGCGACGATGTGGCGGGGGCCCGATTTCTCGAACCGGACAAAGACCTTGTCGCCCTCGATCGCCTCGACGCGGCCGTAGCCGAATTTCTGGTGGAAGACCCGGTCGCCGATCTCAAAGGCGGGCAGGGCGGTGGCGTTGATGACCAGGTTCGCGGCCTCGCGCGCCGTGCTGACAGGCCGTGCGCTGCGCGCCTGCATCCGCCGCCAGCCGGGCGAAGCGTAGACATCCGCTCGCATGGCGCGCCCTTCCAGCCCGCTGGCCGCGGCCGCCATCTCGCCGCCCCCCGGCGCCGCCGCCATGCCCAGGCCCCCGCCGTAAAGCCCCGGGGCGGTCAGCACGTCGACATGCGCGGCGGGCAACTCGTCGACAAAGCGCGACGGAAGCTGCGACTGCCACTGCCCGTAGAGCCGGCGGTTGGCGGCGAAGCTGACGGTACACAGCGCCTCGGCCCGGGTGATGCCGACATAGGCGAGGCGGCGCTCCTCCTCCAAACCCTTGACCCCGCTTTCATCCATGGAGCGCTGCGAGGGAAACAGCCCATCCTCCCACCCGGGCAGGAAGACCACCGGGAACTCCAGCCCCTTGGCGCCGTGCAGTGTCATCAGGGTGACCTTTTCGCCCGCCTCCTCGGACTCGTTGTCCATGATCAGGGCGACGTGTTCCAGAAACCCCTGCAGGTTGTCGAATTCCTCGAGCGCCTTGACCAGTTCCTTGAGGTTTTCCAGCCGCCCCGGCGCCTCGGGCGTCTTGTCGGCCTGCCACATGGCGGTGTAGCCGCTCTCGTCCAGGATGCGCTCGGCCAGTTCGATGTGGTTCAGGCCCGGCGCGGGGTCCACGGGTTCGATCAGGTCGCTCTCGCGCGGGACCTGCGGGCCGCTGGCCCAGCCGTGCCAGCGGGCGATGGCGTCCACCAGCCGCGCCAGTTCCTTGGCGCCCTTGCCCTTGATTGCGCCCGCCTCCACCGCCCGCCGCGCGCCTTCGACCAGCGGCACGCCCGCGTCGCGCGCGGTGCGCTGGATGGTCTGCTGCGCCTTGTCGCCCAGGCCCCGGCGCGGGGTGTTGACGATGCGCTCGAAAGCCAGATCGTCCGCCGGGCTGACGGCCAGCCGGAAATAGGCCATGGCATCGCGGATTTCCATGCGTTCATAGAAACGCGGTCCGCCGATGACCCGGTAGGGCAGACCGATGGTCAGGAAGCGGTCCTCGAAGGCGCGCATCTGGTGGCCCGCGCGCACCAGGATGGCGATGCTGTCCAGCCCCACCGGGTCCAGACCGCGGGTGCCCGATTGCAGGGCCTCGACCTCCTCGCCGACCCAGCGGGCCTCTTCCTCGCCGTCCCAGTGGCCGATCAGGCGAAGCTTCTCGCCGTCCTCGACCTCGGTCCAGAGTGTCTTGCCCAGCCGGTCCTGATTGGCCGAAATCACCGCCCCGGCGGCGGCGAGGATGTGGGGGGTGGAGCGGTAGTTCTGCTCAAGCCGGATCACGGTGGCGCCGGGGAAATCGCGTTCGAACCGCAGGATGTTGCCGACCTCGGCCCCGCGCCAGCCATAGATCGACTGGTCGTCGTCGCCCACGCAGCAGATGTTGTTGTGCCCCTGCGCCAGGAGCCGCAACCACATGTACTGCGCGACGTTGGTGTCCTGATACTCGTCCACAAGGATATAGCGGAACCAGCGCTGGTATTTTTCCAGCATGTCCGGGTGGGTCTGGAAGATGGTCACGCAGTGCAACAGCAGGTCGCCGAAATCGCAGGCGTTCAGGGTTTTCAGCCGGTCCTGATAGGCTGCGTAAAGCTCCACGCCGCGCGCGTTGAAGGCGTCAGCCTCGGACGCGGGCACGCTGTCGGGGCGCCAGGCGCGGTTCTTCCAGTTGTCGATGATCCCGGCCAGCATCCGCGCGGGCCAGCGCTTCTCGTCGATGTTTTCGGCCGCGATGAGCTGTTTCATCAGCCGGATCTGGTCATCGGTGTCCAGGATGGTGAAGCTTTGCTGCAGCCCCACCAGTTCCGCGTGGCGGCGCAGAAGCTTGACGCCGATGGCGTGGAAGGTGCCCATCCAGGGCACGCCCTCCACCGCCTCGCCCAGGAACTGGCCGACGCGGGCCTTCATCTCGCGCGCGGCCTTGTTGGTGAAGGTGACGGCGAGGATTTCGTTGGGCCGCGCGCGCCCGGTGTTCAGAAGATGCGCGATCCGCGCGGTCAGCGCCCGGGTCTTGCCGGTGCCCGCGCCTGCCAGCATCAGAACCGGCCCGTCCAGCGTTTCCACCGCCTGCCGCTGCGCCGGGTTCAGCCCGTCCAGATAGGGCGCGGGCCGCGCGGCCATGGCGCGGGCCGAGAGCGAGGCGGCCTCGAAGGCGTCTGACTCGTCGAAACTGCTCATGCGCGGCACCTTAGCTGTGGCGACGGGCAAAGGAAAGCGGTGTTCATTGATTGTTCATATTCGGCGCGCAAGAAATCGGTGGTGCTTTCGCGCCATGCGCGCAGGCTTGCCGGCAGGAGGGGCACAAGAGGGCCGGCTCAGCCCCCAAGGAAGGCGCGCACACTCGGCAGCAGCAGCGCCGAGAGCGCGCCGACCATGGCGCCCGCCACATAGCGCTGCACGCGCCCGGAAATCCGCGGGGCCAGCCCTGCAAGAGCGCAGCAGATCAGCGCGTAATAGGCGACGGTCAGCAGGTCCATGGTCCATCACGATGCGGGAGGCGGTGGCGCCTGTCAATCGGCGCTGCGGCGCTTGTGGCGCCTGCCGCGCTGGCTATAGTCGCGCCATGGACCCGGACCTGCGCTACCCCGAGCTTGCCGACCTGATGGCCCGGTGCCGCCGCCGGGTGCCGCATTTCGTCTGGGAATACCTGGACAGCGCTACGGGGCGCGAGACGGTGAAGGCCGCGAACCGCGCCGCGCTGGACGCGGTCCGCTTCCGGCCCAGGGTCCTCGGGGGCGAGGTCAAGCCCGACCTTGCCACGCGCTTTCTGGGCGTGGACTACGCCGTGCCCTTCGGTATTGCACCGCTGGGCATGTCCGGGTTGATCTGGCCGGGTGCCGAACAGATCTTGGCCCGGTTCGCGCAAGAGGCCCGGCTGCCCTATGGTCTCAGCACCGTGGCCACCCGCCTGCCCGAGGAAATCGGCCCGCTGGCCGGTGACATGGGCTGGTTCCAGCTTTACCCCCCGCGCGACCCGGACATCCGCCGCGATCTGCTGGCGCGCGCGCGCAGGGCCGGGTTCGGCACGCTGGTGCTGACCGTGGACGTGCCTGGCCCTTCGCGGCGCGAACGCCAGCGCCGCGCCGATCTGGCGATCCCGCCCAAGACGACCCTGCGGATGCTGTGGCAAACCGCGCAGCGCCCCGAATGGGCGCTGCGCACGCTCCAGAACGGCACGCCCCGTCTGCGGCTGATGGAAGGGTATCTGAAGGTCGGCGGCAACGCGCCCTCGACCGCGCATGCGGGCTACCTGCTGCGCGCCGCGCCGGACTGGGACTACCTTCGCGCGCTCAGGGACGAATGGGACGGCCCGCTGATCGTCAAGGGCGTGCTGGAGGCCGAGGACGCCGCGCACCTGCGCGACGAAGGCGCGGATGCGGTCTGGGTGTCGAACCACACCGGGCGCCAGTTCGACGCGGCCCCCGCCGCGCTGGACGCGCTTCCGGGCGTGCGCGCGGCGCTTGGCCCCGACTTCCCGGTGATCTTCGATTCGGGCGTGGAAACGGGGCTCGATATGCTGCGCGGCCTCGCCCTGGGGGCGGATTTCGTCATGTTGGGGCGCGGCTGGCATTATGCGCTGGGGGCACTCGGCGCGCGTGGCCCCGCGCATCTGCTGCATGTGCTGCGCGAGGACATGATCGCCAACATGGTACAGATGGGGATCGCACGCCCCGAGGCAGCGCGGACGCGGCTGCTGCAACCCGCCCATGAAGCGGGATCGACCCCGCCCGATGCACCCGTTGACAGTGGCTAGCGGCTTGCGCGCATCACCTGGGAGAGGCGCTGCTGGGTGATCCGGGCGTCCCGGACCGACACGCCCATGATCCGCCCAACCAGCGCCGGGTCTGCGGCGATCAGGTCGGCTGCGGTTTCGATCCCCGCACGCTCCAGGGCCTGCAACTGGCGGGGTGAGAAGGTATTGCTTGGAAAGTCGGTCACATGCAGCCGCGTCGATTCGCCTGCGACCCCTTCGAACTCCATGAACACGTCCGCATGTGCGGCTGCGGACAGGATCAACCCAACGCTCAGCACCAGCCCCGCCGCGGGGGCTCGTCTTGCGGTCATCAGTTTCCTCCCTCTGGTGTTGTTCCTCCGTGTGCTGTCACCGTCCCCCTGCGTGTAGGATACCACATTTCGCCCCGCGCGGCGATTTTCGGCGCGGGTGCGTCCGGGCGCGCTCCAGCAGGGGCTGACAAAGCCTTTGCCGCAGTGCGGAATGTGGTCTAACACTCTGACCGACAGACGCCTGTGAAGCCCTCGTGAAAGGACCACCCATGGCCGCTTTCAACAAGATCCTCGTCGCCAACCGGGGCGAGATTGCCATCCGCGTGCTGCGCGCCGCCAATGAACTGGGCAAGCGCACCGTCGCCGTCTATGCCGAGGAGGACAAACTGGGCCTGCACCGGTTCAAGGCGGACGAGGCCTACCGGATCGGTGCCGGGCTGGGGCCGGTGGCGGCGTATCTCTCGATTGAAGAAATCATACGCGTGGCGCAGGAATCCGGCGCCGATGCGATCCATCCGGGCTACGGGCTGCTCAGCGAAAACCCCGCGCTGGTGGATGCCTGCGACGCGGCGGGCATCGCCTTCATCGGCCCGCGCGCCGACACCATGCGCGCCCTTGGCGACAAGGCCAGCGCGCGGTCCGTGGCGATCGAGGCCGGCGTGCCGGTCATCCCGGCGACCGAGGTACTGGGCGAGGACATGGACGCCATCCGCGCCGAGGCCGAGGCCGTCGGCTACCCCCTGATGCTCAAGGCCAGCCACGGCGGCGGCGGGCGCGGGATGCGCCCCATCAACGGCCCCGAGGAACTGGAAGCCAAGGTCCGCGAGGGGCGGCGCGAGGCCGAAGCGGCGTTTGGCAATGGCGAGGGGTATCTGGAAAAGATGATCCTGCGCGCCCGCCATGTGGAGGTGCAGTTGCTGGGCGACACGCATGGCAACCTCTATCACCTGTATGAACGCGACTGCACCGTGCAGCGGCGCAACCAGAAGGTCGTCGAACGCGCCCCCGCCCCGTATCTGTCCGACACCCAGCGCGCCGAGGTCTGCGAACTGGCGCTCAAGATCGGCCGCGCCGTGGGCTATCAGAACGCGGGCACGGTCGAATTCCTGATGGATATGGACACGCAGGAATTCTACTTCATCGAGGTCAACCCGCGCATTCAGGTCGAACACACGGTGACCGAGGAAGTCACCGGGATCGATATCGTCAAGGCGCAGATCCGGATCGCCGAGGGCGCCACGCTGTCGGATGCCACCGGCGCGCCCAGCCAGGGCGATGTCACATTGTCCGGCCACGCCACGCAATGCCGGGTGACGACCGAGGATCCGCGCAACAACTTCATCCCCGACTATGGCCGCCTGACCGCCTATCGCTCGGCCACCGGAATGGGAATTCGTCTGGACGGGGGCACCGCCTATGCCGGGGGCGTCATCACCCGCTATTACGATTCGCTGCTGGTCAAGGTCACCGCCTGGGCGCCCACACCCGAGGAGTCGATCCTCCGCATGGATCGCGCCCTGCGCGAGTTCCGCATCCGCGGCGTCAGCACGAACATCGACTTCGTCATCAACCTGCTGAAGCACCCGGCGTTTCAGGATTACAGCTACACCACCCGCTTCATCGACGACACGCCGGAGCTGTTCAACTTCCGCAAGCGGCGCGACCGGGCGACCAAGATCCTGACCTATATCGCCGATATCACCGTCAACGGGCACCCCGAGACCGCGGGCCGCGCCCTGCCGCGCGCGGACCTGAAACTGCCGCAGCCTCCGGCGGCGCAGGGCACGCCGACTGACGGCACCCGCACCCTGCTGGAGCGCGAAGGGCCGAAGGCCGTGGCCGACTGGATGCTGGCGCAGGACCGTTTGCTGATCACCGACACCACCATGCGCGACGCGCCGCAATCGCTGCTGGCCACGCGGATGCGCTCCATCGACATGATTCGCGTGACGCCCGCCTATGCCGCCAATCTGCCGGGGCTCTTCAGCGTCGAATGCTGGGGCGGGGCGACCTTCGATGTGGCCTATCGCTTCCTGCAGGAATGCCCCTGGCAGCGGCTGCGCGATATCCGCGCCCGCCTGCCCAATGTAATGACCCAGATGCTGCTGCGCGGCGCCAATGGCGTGGGCTACACCAACTACCCGGACAACGTGGTGCAGGCCTTCGTGAAGCAGGCCGCCGACACCGGGGTCGATGTGTTCCGCGTCTTCGACAGCCTCAACTGGGTCGAGAACATGCGGCTCGCCATGGACGCGGTGCTGGAGACCGGCAAGGTTCTGGAAGGCAGCATCTGCTACACCGGCGATGTGCTGGACCCGGAGCGCGCCAAGTATGACCTGAAATACTACGTCGCCATGGGCAAGGAACTGCGCGACGCGGGCGCCCATGTGCTGGGGCTGAAGGACATGGCGGGGCTCTTGAAACCCGCCGCTGCCCGCGTGCTGGTCAAGGCGCTGAAGGAAGAGGTCGGACTGCCGGTGCATTTCCACACCCATGACACCAGCGGGCTGGGCGGCGCGTCGATCCTGGCCGCGGCCGAGGCCGGGGTGGACGCCGTCGACTGCGCCATGGATGCGTTTTCCGGCAATACCAGCCAGCCGACGCTGGGCTCGATCGTCGAGGCCCTGCGCCGGACCCAACGCGACACGGGGCTGAACATCGAGGCGATCCGCGCCATATCGGACTACTGGGAGGAGGTGCGCGCCCATTACGCGGCCTTCGAGACTGGCCAGCAGGCGCCCTCGTCCGAGGTCTATCTGCACGAGATGCCGGGCGGGCAGTTCACCAACCTCAAGGCGCAGGCCCGCAGCCTGGGGCTGGAGGGCCGCTGGCACGAGGTGGCGCGCACCTATCGCGACGTCAACATGATGTTCGGCGATATCACCAAGGTGACGCCCAGTTCCAAGGTGATCGGCGACATGGCGCTGATGATGGTCAGCCAGGGGCTGACCCGCGCCGATGTGGAGAACCCCGAGAAGGACATGAGTTTCCCCGATTCGGTGATCGAATTGATGAGCGGCCAGCTTGGCCAGCCCCCCGGCGGCTGGCCCGAGGGCATCCAGAAGCGCATCCTGAAGGGCCGCCAGGCGATCACCGACCGGCCCGGCAAGCATGTGGAGCCCGTGGACCTGGAAGAGACCCGCGCTGCGGTGTCGAAGGAGCTGGAGGGGCTCAAGGTCGATGACGAGGATCTGTGCGGCTACCTGATGTATCCTAAGGTGTTTCTGGACTACATGGGTCGGCATCGGCTGTATGGCCCGGTGCGGACCCTGCCGACGCGCACCTTCTTCTACGGGATGGAGCCGGGCGAGGAGATCTCGGCCGAGATCGACCCGGGCAAGACGCTGGAAATCCGCCTGATCACGCTGGGCGAGACGCAGGATGATGGCGACGTGCGGGTGTTCTTCGAGTTGAACGGCCAGCCGCGAACGGTGCGGGTGCCCAACCGCACGGTCAAGGCCAAGACCGCCCAGCGCGCCAAGGCCGATGCCGACAACCCCGCGCATCTGGGCGCGCCCATGCCAGGCGCGGTGGCGGCGGTTTCGGTCAAACCGGGGCAGAAGGTGGGGGCGGGCGATCTGCTGCTGACCATCGAGGCGATGAAGATGGAAACCGGGCTCCACGCCGAACGCGCGGGCACGGTGAAGGCGGTGCATGTGCAGCCGGGTGCGCAGATCGACGCCAAGGACCTGCTGGTCGAGTTCGAGGACTGAGAAAGCGCCCCCTCAGGGTGTCTCCCACCCACCCGCCCCGACACCCTTCGGGGGCGCCGCCCCTGCTGACGCAGGGGCGGGGCGGGTTCCGGGCGGCGGCTCAGACAACCCCGGCGAGGTGCAGCGCCAGCCCGCCCAGCGCGCAGGCGCCCAGCACCTGCACCGGGCCCAGCCGCAGCGCGAACACCCCCAGCGCTGCCGCCGCCACCAGCCCCGCCGCCGCCGGGTCCAGCGTGGTCCAGACCGGGACGTCGAGCCGCAGGCCGAGGGTGGTGACGGTGCGCACCGTGTCGAAGACCACATGCAGCCCGAACCAGACCGCCAGGTTCAGGATCACCCCCACCACCGCCGCCGTCACCGCGGCCAGCGCTGCGCTCAGGGCGGCGTTTTCGCGCAACCGCTCAATGAAAGGCGCGCCGAGGAATATCCACAGGAAACACGGCAGGAAGGTCACCCAGGTGGTCAGCAACCCGCCCAGCGTTGCGGCCAGCAGCGGGGGCATCCCCGTGCCTTCACGCAGCGCGGCCATGAAGCCCACGAACTGCGTGACCATGATCAGCGGCCCTGGCGTGGTTTCGGCCATGCCCAGCCCGTCGAGCATCTCGCCCGGGGACAGCCAGCCGAAATCCTGCACCGCCGCCTGTGCCACCCAGGCCAGCACCGCATAGGCCCCGCCGAAGGTGACCACCGCCAGCACGCTGAAGAACCCGGCGATCCGGGTGAACACGTTCTCAAGCCCGAAGAGGGCGGCAAGGGCGAACACAGGCAGCAGCCAGAGCAGCAGGAACGGGACAGCGATGCGCAGGCTCTTTCCGGCGTCAACCTGCGCATGCGCCGGTGTTCCGGTGCCCAGCAGCGTGTCCGCGTCGTCGACCTGCGCGGCGCCCACCGGCCCGTGCCCGCCACCGCCCGCGAAGGCCGCCATCCCCGCCCGCGCCCCCGCAAAGCCGATCAGCGCGGCGGCCGCGATGATCGCCGGAAACGGCACCCCGAAACCGTAGATCGCCACGAAGGAGCCCGCCGCTACCGTGAGCATCGCCGCATTGCCCAGTGCGCGCGTTCCGATCCGGATCACCGCCTGGACCACAATTGCCAGCACCGCCGCCTTCAGCCCGAAGAACAGCGCCTCGACCGCGCCGACGGTGCCGAACAGCGCATAGACCCAGCTCAGCGCCATGATCGCTACCAGCCCGGGCAGCACGAACAGCACCCCGGCAATGACCCCCCCGGCGGTGCGGTGCATCAGCCAGCCGATGTAGACGGCAAGCTGCATCGCCTCGGGGCCCGGCAGCAGCATGCAGTAGTTCAGCGCGTGCAGGAAACGCCGCTCGCCCAGCCAGCGCTGTTCCTCGACCAGGATGCGGTGCATCAGGGCGATCTGCCCAGCCGGGCCGCCGAAGCTCAGCAGCCCGATGCGGGCCCAGATGCGCGCGGCCTCGGTCAGGGTGGGAAAGGGCAGGGTGGGGAAGGGGCGGGGCATGGCGCTGGGCTCCGGGTGCGCGGCGTGGGGGCGTCGGCGCTGCGGCGTTCCATCGAACCCGCTGCCGGGATACCGGCGCGCGGCGCTCAGATCTCGCGCGCGTGTTCGTAGCGCAGCCGGGCGATGGCCTCGTTCTTCTGGCTGCGCTTCAGGTCCTGCATCTTCAACTCCACGAAATCCAGATGCCGGGTGATGGCGTCCCGCGCGCCACCCGGATCGCGGGCCTGCAGGGCCTCGTTGATGGCGCGGTGCTGGTCCAGCAGGTCCTCGCGCGTGGTGCGTTGGCGGAACATCATCTGGCGATTGTAGAACACGCCGCGCTGCAGCAGGTCGAACATGGCCCGCATCATGTGCAACATGATGATGTTGTGTGACGCTTCGATGATCGACAGATGAAATTCGGCGTCCAGCCGCGCCTCGTCGGTGGGATCGCGCTTTTCATGGGCCAGCTCCATCTTGCGAAACAGCGTGTCGATCACCTTCAGGTCGGTGTCCGACCCGAAGCGCGCCGCGCGTTCGGCGGCCATCGCTTCAAGGTCGCGGCGGAAGCTGATGTAGTCGAAGAGCGCTTCTTCATGCGAGGCGAAAAGCTCCACCAGCGCGTCCGAAAACGCCGATCCGATCACCTCGGAGACATACACGCCGGACCCGGCCCGCGTGTGCAGCAGGCCGCGCCCCTGCAGTTCCGCTACCGCATCGCGCAGGCTGGGGCGCGACACGCCCAGCCGTTCGGCCAGTTCGCGCTCGGACGGCAGCCGTTCGCCGGGGCGCAGGATGCCGCGCAGGATCAGCAACTCGATCTGCTGGACGACCGTGTGCGACAGCTTTTCGGCCTGAATGCGCTGGAACGGCATGATCTACCCCCGGTATTGGTCAGGAAATATGACCGAAGCAACGCCTTGCAACAAGGGCGAAAAACGCCACCGGAAAAAGCAAGGGACCACCCGATGGGTGGCCCCGAAGCCCGCCAGGCGTGGCGCAGGAATGCGCCGGTCAGGTAATCGGCCGGATGACGATTTCCACGCGACGGTTCTGCGCGCGTCCGGCAGCGGTGGAATTGTCCGCCACCGGCTGGGTCAGGCCGCGCCCGATGGCGTTGATCCGGTGCCCCGGCACGCCCGAATTGCGCAGCACGGCGGCGACCGAATTCGCGCGGCGTTCGGACAGAGTCTGGTTGTAGGCCGCGGACCCGGTGTTGTCGGTGTGCCCGATCACGAAGATCTGGCTGTTGGGGTTGTCCACCAGGTTGCGCCCGATGATCCGCAGGTCGCTTTGCAGGTCCGGGCGGACCACGGCGCTGTCCACCGCGAAGAGGATATCCTGCGGCAGGGTCAGCACGATCTCCTGCCCGGTGTTGCGCACGTTCACGTCCGAACCGAGCTGGCGGCGCAGGTCTTCGGCCTGTCGGTCCAGTTCACGCCCGACGAGCGAGCCGGTGATCCCGCCGATGGCGGCACCCACCAGCACGCGGTCGCGGTGACCGCCCGAGGCCGCCCCCAGCGCCGCGCCCGCGGCAGCGCCGGTCAGCGCGCCGGGAACGACCCGGCTTTGCGTGTTTTCAGGGTCGACGCACCCGGCCAGAACAAGGGCCGAGGCGCCGAGGATGAGCCCACTCGTGGTGAATTTCATGACGCACCTTTTCAAGTTTGATGCGGGATCATATCACCCTGACCGCTGCGCTGACAGATGCGCCGTGGCCGCGATGGGCGCCGTTTCCTCACTTTGGCGCGATTTCGCCGGGTTTTCGGCCTCGATCCGCGCCGATTCCCAGCCCAGAATGGCCCGCTTCGCCTCCAGCCCCCAGTGATAGCCGCCCAATGCGCCACCCGTGAGCAGGCAGCGGTGGCATGGAATCAGAAAGGCCACCGGGTTACGCCCCACTGCCGTGCCCACGGCCCGCGCGGCGCCCGGGCGGCCGATGCTTTCGGCGATCCGGCCATAGGTGGTCACATGCCCCGAAGGCACGCGCAGCAGCGCCTCCCAGACCTTGATCTGGAACGGCGCGCCGATCATGTGGACCCGCGCCTCGCCCCGCTGGGCGAAGGCGGCCGCGACCCAGGGGGCGGCTGCCTCGGGGGCGTGGCGGTGGGTGGCGCCGGGCCAGCGCCGGGCCAGATCGGTGAACGCGGCCTCGCGGCCGGTATCCTCGGCGAAGGCCAGCCCGCACAGCCCGCGATCGGTGGCCATGGCCAGCACCTCGCCAAAGGGGGAAGGGAACCAGCCGTGGCAAATCTCCAGCCCGGCGCCGCCGCGGGCGTACTCCCCGGGCGCCATCGCCTCCCAGCGCAGGAAAAGGTCATGCAGCCGCCCGGTCCCCGACAACCCGGTGGACAGGCTGGCGTCCAGAGTTGTGACGCGCTCGCGCAGGAGCGTGCGGGCGTGGTCCAGCGTCAGGTATTGCTGGTAGCGCTTGGGCGAGACGCCGACCCAGCGGCTGAACACGCGCTGGAAATGCGCCGGGCTCATGTCCAGCGCGGCGGCCAGATCGGCCAGCGTGCGCTGCGCGCCACCGGGCGCATCGATCAGCGTAATGGCGCGGCGGATGACCGCGTAGTGATAGGGGTCATCGCTTGCGGTGAACGGGGCGGGGAATTGGGTCGTCATGGGGCCTGTCCTGTTTTCAGTAACCCTACCGCGCGCGGAGGCCCGCAGCGACCCGATTGTTGCGCCTTGCGCGCAGAGGGGCTTTATTCCGGCCCGGCCCCTGCCTAGGGTGCGCGCGCATGCGAAGGGGGAGCAGGGTGTGAGCAGGAACAGCCGCAAGATCGACACGCGCGCCATCGGGTTGGATGTCTCGCTGGCCTTTGCCCGCTGGCTGACCGGGCGCGAGCATCTGCATTACGGGCTGTGGACGGGGCTGGAGGTGACGGCGGCCAACCTGCTGGCCGCGCAGGAGGCCTATAGCGACCGGCTCCTCGCACTTCTGCCCGCGCGCGCCGGGCTGCGCATCCTCGATATCGGCGGTGGCGCGGGCGAGACCGCGAAGCGGCTGATCGCGGCGGGGCATGTGGTGGAGATCGTGGTGCCCTCGCCCTTCCTTGCCGGGCGCTGCGCCGAGAACGCGCCAGAGGCCGTGGTGCATGAAATGAAGTTCGAGGATTTCCGCACCGAGGCGCGGTTCGATGTCTGCCTGTTCTCCGAAAGCTTCCAGTATGTGCCGCTGGCCGCGGCGCTCGATGGTGCGCGCGCGCTGCTGTCGCCGGGGGGCTGCATCGTCATTGGCGACTGCTTCCGCGCCGAAGGCTTCCGCGAGGACCCGCTGCACGCCACCGTCGGAGGCGGCCACCCGGTTGCGGATTTCCACGCCGCCGTGCGCGAGCGGGGGCTGTCGGTGGCGCAGGAAGCGGACATCACCGCCGAAGTGGCGCCGTCGGTGGACCTGGAACAGGCGTTCTTCAACGTGATCGGCCATGCGGTCACGCGCACCGATGCGGAACTGGCGGCGAAACGTCCGTGGGTGGGCAAGGCGCTGCGCGGGCTGGTCCGGCTGGTGCTGGGGAAGCGGCGGCAGGCGCGGTTGGCGCGGCGGCTGACAGAGCAGACCCGGAATTCCGAGGTCTTCTGCGCCGCCAACCGCTACCTGCTCCTGCGGCTGGAGCCCTGAGCCCCCGCCCCTTTCCACCCGTCCCGCTTTCCGCTACACCGCAGCGAAACGCCGCAAGGAGGCCGTTATGGGTTACAAGGTCGTAGTCGCGGGCGCCACGGGGAACGTGGGCCGCGAGATGCTGAACATTCTGGACGAACGCGAATTCCCGGTGGACGAGATCGCGGTGCTGGCCTCGCGCCGCTCCTTGGGCACCGAAGTCAGCTTCGGTGACCGCACGCTGAAGTGTCAGGACCTCGATACCTTCGACTTCACCGGCTGGGACATTGCCTTCTTCGCCATCGGCTCGGACGCGACAAAGAAATATGCGCCGGTGGCGGCGAAGGCGGGCTGCGTGGTGATCGACAACTCCAGCCTCTACCGCTACGACCCGGACGTGCCGCTGGTGGTCCCCGAGGTGAACGCCGAGGCCGTGGACAGCTACGCCAAGAAGAACATCATCGCCAACCCCAACTGCTCCACCGCGCAGATGGTGGTGGCGCTGAAGCCGCTGCATGACCGCGCGCGGATCAAGCGCGTGGTGGTCAGCACCTACCAGTCCGTCAGCGGTACCGGCAAGGACGCCATGGACGAGCTTTGGGAGCAGACCAAGGGCATGTATGTGCCGGGGCAAGAGGTTGAGCCCAAGGTCTACCCCAAGCAGATCGCCTTCAACGTGATCCCGCATATCGATGTCTTCCTGGACGACGGCTCCACCAAGGAAGAGTGGAAGATGGTGGCCGAGACCAAGAAGATCATGGACCCGTCCATCAAGCTGACCGCCACCTGCGTGCGGGTGCCGGTCTTCGTCGGACATGCCGAGGCGATCAACATCGAGTTCGAGGATTTCCTGGACGAGGAAGAGGCGCGCGAGATCCTGCGCGAGGCACCGGGTCTGCTGGTCGTCGACAAGCGCGAGGCGGGCGGCTACATCACGCCGATCGACTGCGTGGGCGAGTTCGCCACCTATGTCAGCCGCATCCGGCAGGACAGCACAATCGATAACGGCATCAATCTGTGGTGCGTCAGCGACAACCTGCGCAAGGGCGCGGCGCTGAACGCGGTGCAGATTGCCGAAGTGCTGGGCAGCCGCTGTCTGAAAAAGGGCTGACGCCTTGCGGGTGGCTGGCGGGGGGGAA
>SKMI01000238.1 GCA_007121115.1 Paracoccaceae bacterium
CGCCGCCGGGGTCGGTGACGGCGCTGGAGCAGTCGCCGCGTCCGCCCGTGCGCCCTGCCGGCCTGCGCCGCCCGGCGGGGACCACGGACAATGCAGCGCCGGACGAGGATATCGCCATGGCCGTGGCCAGTTCGGTCGCCGCGCGCATCGGCCCGCGCGGAGGGCGCGAGGTGGACCCGGCCAGCCTGCGGCCCGGAATGCGGCTGGTGCAACTGGGCACATTTCCCAGCGAAGAGGCCGCGCGCGACGCCTGGTCCACGCTATCGCAGCGCTTCCGCCCGTATCTGGACGAGTATGGCCGCGTGATCGAGGCCGCGCACAGCGGTGGGTCGGTGTTCTATCGCCTGCGCGCGCATGGCTTTGAAAACGAGGCCGAAGCGCGTGGCTTCTGCGCGATTCTGATCGACCAGAACGCCGACTGCATTCCGGTCCTCTTGCGGTGAGCCCCCCGCGGCGGGTGATCTTCGGTTGCACCGGGCCGCGGCTGGACCCGGACGAGGCGCGGTTCTTCGCGCAGGCACAGCCGTGGGGCTTCATCCTTTTCGCCCGCAACGTGGTGGACCCGGCGCAACTGCGACGACTGACCGAGGCGTTGCGCGGCGCCGTCGGCCGCGCGGCGCCGGTGCTGATCGATCAGGAAGGCGGGCGCGTGCAGCGCCTTGGCCCGCCGCACTGGCGCGGCTGGATGCCGCCGCTGGACCAGACTGCGCGCGCGTGTGATCCCGTTCGCGCCATGGAACTGCGCGGGCGGCTGATCGCGGCGGAATTGGCGGCGGCGGGGATCGATGTGAATTGCGCGCCGCTGGCCGATATCGCGGGCGCTGAAACGCATCCGTTTCTGCGCAACCGCTGCTATGGGGAAGACCCTGCGCAGGTCACCGCCTGCGCGCGCGCCATGGACAAGGGGCTGATGGCGGGCGGGGTGCTGCCGGTGCTCAAGCACCTGCCCGGGCACGGGCGGGCGCGCAGCGACAGTCACCACGCGCTGCCGGTGGTGGACGCGGCGCTCGCGGACCTGGAGGCCACGGATTTCGCCCCGTTCCGCGCGCTCTCTGACCTGCCGCTGGGGATGACCGGGCATCTGCTCTTCCCAGGCCTGGACGGGCAGGCGCCGGTCACCACTTCGGCCCGGATGATCGCCATGATCCGCGAGGGGCTCGGCTTCGACGGTGCGCTGATGACGGACGACATATCCATGCAGGCACTCGCCGGGCCGGTGGCCGACCGGGGGCAGGCGGCGCTGGCAGCGGGCTGCGATCTGGTCCTGCACTGCAATGGCGATATGGCCGAGATGGCCGCTCTGGCCGAGGTCTGCCCGCCGCTGGATGGTGCCGCGCGCGACCGATGCGCAGCGGCGCTGGCGACACGGCGCGCCGCCGATGACGCCGACCTTGCCGCGCTTTCGGCGGAATACGACGCGCTTATGGCCTGAGACAGCGCCGCTGCGCTCACCGCTCGGTCAGCTTCAACTCGATGCGGCGGTTCAGGGCGCGGGCTTCGGGGATGTCGCGCGGGTCGACGGGGCGGTATTCGCCGAACCCCGCCGCCGCCAGCCGGTCGGGCGGAAAGTCCAGCTCATCAATCATGAAACGCACCACCGACAGCGCGCGCGCCTGGCTGAGTTCCCAGTTGTCGGCGAAGCGCCCGCCGGGCGCGATGGGCAGGTCGTCCGTGTGCCCGTCCACGCGCAGCACCCAGTCGATGCTGGGCGGGATTTCGTCGGCGATCTCGCGCAGGAGCCCCACCACATTGGCGATCTGTGCTCGCCCGCCATCGGCCAGATCGGCCGAGCCCAGATCGAACAGCACCTCGGAGGAGAACACGAAGCGGTCGCCCACGATCTCGATCCCGTCGCGCCCGCCCAGCACATCGCGCAGAAGCCCGAAGAATTCGGAGCGGTAGCGCTCCAGCTCGTCACGCTCGGCTTCCAGCCGCTGGCGCTCGGCCTCTTCCAGCGCGGCGCGGCGGCTTTCCTCGGCAGCCAGCCGCGCGAGCGCCAGGTTCAGATCGGCGCCCAGGCTTTCGATCTGCACCTGCGCCTCGGTCTCCCGGCGCCGCACATCGCCCAGCAGCTCCTGCAGGCTGGCCACCTGCTCGGCCAGCTGCGCCACCTGCTGGTTCAACAGCGCCAGACGGCGGCGGTCGGCGGCGGCCATTTCCTCGGCCTCGGCCAGTTCCTGCCGGGCCAGCGCGGCCAGCGCCGCCTGCTGTTCGCGTTCGCTCACTTCGTCCCGGGCGATTTCCTCGGCGCGGGCGCGGGCCATTTCGGCGGCGGCGAGCATGGACAGCGTATCCTCGGCCCGCTGCCGCTCTTCCTCCAGCGCCAGGGTCATCGCGGTCAGTTCCGCATCCGCGCCTTCCAGCCGCTCGCGCAGTGCCTGCGCGGCGGCGGCCTCGGCCAGGCGGGCGGCTTCCTCGTCGCTCAGCGCCGCTTCCGCCTCGGCCAGCCGCGCGCGCAGCGCCTGTGCGGCGGCCGCTTCGGCCAGGCGTGCGGCGTCGGCCTCGGCGATATCATCCTCGGCGGCGCCCAGGCGGTCGCGCAGGTCCTCGGCGGCGGCCAGCGCTGCCAGTCGCGCAGCCTCGGCGTCATCAAGCTGCGCTTCGGTATCGGCGAGTCGCGCGCGCAGGTCTTCAGCGGCGGCAAGGTTGGCCAGCCGTGCGGCCTCGGCTTCATCCAGCTGCGCCTCGGTTTCGGCCAACCGGTCGCGCAATTCCTCGGCGGCGGCCAGCGCGGCCAGGCGCGTGGCTTCGTCGGCGGCGACCTGTGCTTCCGTCTCGGCCAGCCGTTCGCGCAGTTCCGCCGCCGCGGCCAGCGCCGCCAGCCGCGCGGCTTCCTCGGCGCCCAGCTCCTCCTGCAACGCCGCCAGTTCCGCGCGCAGGGTTTCGGTGTCGGCGGCCATTTCGTCGCGCTCGGCGGCGGCCAGAAGCGCGGCCTCGATCGCGGCTTCGCGGTCAGCCTGAACATCGCGCAGACGGTCGGCAGCGGCGATCAGCTCTTCCTCGGCGCTGGCCAGCCGTTCGGCGGCGGTGTCGCGCAAGGTTTCCGAGGCGCGCAGCCGCGCGGCCATGTCGATCAGGTCGGTCCGGGCGCTGCGGGCGCGGGCCTCCGTTTCCGCCAGCGCGGCCTCACGCTCGGCCAGCCGGTCCAGCGCGGCGACAAGATCGGCCTGCACATCGGCGCGGGCCGCTTCCTCGCGCGCCAGATCCGCAGCCAGGGCGGCGAGCGAGGCTTCGCGCTCGGTGGCCTCGGCCTGCATCTGTGCCAGTGCAGCTTCCACCGCCTCGCGCTGGGCGGCGGCCAGGCGCGCGGCCTCGGCTTCGGCGTCGCGTTCGTCGCGCATGGCGGCGAGCGCCATCTGCAGCGCTTCCTGCTCCGAGATCAGTTCGGCCTGCGCGGCCTCCAGATCGGCCACATCAGCCGCAAGCGCTTCGCCTGCTGCCAGCGCCCGGTCACGCTCGCCGATCAGGGCCGCGACCTGCGCCTCGAACGCGGTGATATCGGCGCGGGCTTCGGCCAGGTCGGCCTCCCGGCTTTGCAGGGTCCGGGTCAGCCCGGCGATCTGCGTGGCCTGCGCGCTTGCGGTTTCGCGCGCGGCGGCCAGATCGCTCTCCAGCCCCGCCACATCGCTTTCCAGGCCTTCGACCTCGCCCTCCAGCGCGGCCACGCGGGCCTGCGACAGTCCCAGCGCCTCGGACAGGCTGGACACCTGCGCGGCAAGCCCCTGCAATTCGGTGTCCTGGGTGTCGATGGTCTCGCGCAGCACAAACTGCACGATCATGAAGATCGACAGCACGAACATCAGCACCAGCAGGAGCGCCGTCATCGCATCCACGAAGCCCGGCCAGATGCTGTTGCTGACCGCGCGCTGTCCCGTGCGCCGGGCAAGCGACATGGCCTAGCCCTCCCGGCCGCGCGCCGCGGGAATGTTGCGCGAAAGCTGCCGCACGGCCGAGGTCAGCGTGGCCAGGTCGGTGCGCAGGTCGGACATGGATTCCTGCCGCCCGGCGGAAAGTTCTTCCAGCACGCGCAGCAGTTGCAGATCGATGGAGCGCAGGCGCAGGCGGGTTTCGGCCTCGATATGCGGGCCGCCCTCTTCCTCGTCGCGGCGCATCAGTGCGATGATCTGTTCCTGCGCCTCGGCGATCCGTTCCAGCGCGGCTTCGGTCTGTGGAGGGGGCTGGGGCGCGGCGCTGGTCTGGGCCAGCCGGTCCACGGCTTCGGCCAGGTAGCCCAGCCCCTGATCCAGCGCCACGCGTTCGCTGTCGGCCTGTTGCTGCTGCGTGCGCATGGATTCCATCTGTTCGGCCATGGCGTCCAGCACCGCGACCATGGCGCCCAGATCCCCAGTGGCGCCGTCGCCCGTATCAGTCCCGGCGGTGCCCAGCCGGGTGATGGAGGAGAGCCATTCCTCCAGCTCGCGGTAGAACCGGTTCTGCCCATGCCCGGCGAACAGTTCCAGAAGCCCCACCACAAGCGACCCCGCCAGCCCCAGCAGCGAGGAGGAGAACGCCGTGCCCATGCCGCCAAGCTGTGCCTCGAGCCCGGTCATCAGCCGGTCGAAGACGATGATGCCGGCCTCATCCTCGGCGGGGGCCAGCGAACGGATGGTTTCCACCACCGCCGGCACCGTGATCGCCAACCCGTAGAACGTGCCCAAGAGCCCCAGGAAGATCAGCAGGCTGACCAGATAGCGGGTGATGTCGCGCTGTTCCTCGATCCGCGTGGCGACCGAGTCGAGGATCGAACCCGCCGAGGACGCGCTGATATGGCTGCCCCGCCCGCGCGAGCGCAGCAGGGCCGCCAGAGGCGCCAGCAGGCGCGGCGCGATGGTGACCTGATGGCCCGGCGTTTCGGAGGCGAAGCCCTCGATCCAGATCACCGAGCGGCGCAACTGGAACACCTGCCAGAAGGTCGCGCCCACCCCGATCAGGAAGACGAAGAATATGAATCCATTGAGCCAGATATTGGCGAGAAACACGCCCGAGACGCGCGGAAACAGGAACCATGTGCCAATGCCCACCAGCACAAGGATCGTGAGCATGATCACAAGCTGGCGGACAGGCTGGGTGAATTGCGTTGTGGCCCCGATTGGCGGTCTGGCCATGCGGTTGCGTTCCTGCTCTGTTTTGCTGCGCAGCATAGTGGCGGGGTCCGGGCTTGCCAAATGACTTTTGGGCCAAGGTGCCGATGCTTCGGCCGGTTCGGCGCGAATGCTGCAAATCTGCCGCGGTTTTCCCCTGTGCAGCGGGTGTTCGGGTCCAGTCGGGAGTTGGCTTGAGGCTCGGACGGGGTGGGGGCGGCGCCCGCGACCAAAGCGGACGCAGGGCGCGGCCTTCGGTCAGGGTGCGGTGATACGCCAGGCGTCCATTTCCCGGGTGGCCTGAAGCAGCGCGCCGGTGCCCGGTCCGTCACCTTGCAGCATGGTCACTGCGCCGGGCGGCAGGTCCAGGCGGTGCAGATGGTCCATGAGCACCGTCGCCGCCACGGCGCCGCCCGGTGCGGGCTTGAGGATGACGGGCCGAGCAGCAGCCAGCGCGCGCCGCAGGATATCCAGTTGCGATGCCGGGGCGAGCGCGGCAGGCATCAGGATCGCCAGCGGGCGGTCGGTTCCGGGCGCGGTGCCCGGCGGCACGAAGCTGCCCACGTCGCCGCGCTCCTGCCGCTGCGCGTCGGCCAGCGCGGCCTCGATGGCCGGGCGGGCGCTGTCCAGTACCGCCAGCCAGCGCGCCGGGTCGGTCAGGGCATCGCGCGCCTGCACCGTGCTGTCCAGCGCGCGGGCGACATC
>SKMI01000127.1 GCA_007121115.1 Paracoccaceae bacterium
GCGGCGCTGGCGGCCGAATGGGCGCACCACGGCCGGGCCGTTCCGGTGCCCGAGGGCGAGGACCCCGCCGCGCGGTTCCGTGACAGTGACGAGGGCGCGGGCTGAACGGGCGAAGGTCGGCGCGCCTGCACCGAAGGCGGTGCGATTGCCGCCGGTCCGGGACGGGCGCCCGCGAAGGGTGACGGGTGGGTTGGTCACCCTTCGCGGGCGCCCAGGGCGCGCGTTGGCGCGGCTTGCGCCCGGCACCGAAGCGCGGGATACCGGGCATTCAGGCCTGCGAGACGAAGGGCCGGGCGGCATCAAGGAAGGGCGCCATGACATTCGAGACCTGGGACGAGGTTCGCACCGCCTATCATGTGGCCCGCGCCGGAACGGTCAGTGGCGCGGCCGAGGCGCTGGGCGTGCATCATGCCACCGTGATCCGCCATGTGGACGCGCTGGAGGCGCGGCTGGGCGTCAAGTTGTTCCAGCGCCATGCGCGCGGCTACACGGCGACCGAGGCGGGCGCGCTGCTGATGCAGGTGGGGCAGAGCACCGACGAGCGCTTCGCGCAACTCGCCGCGCGGCTGACCGGGGGCGCGGAGGCGATGACCGGCGATCTGACCGTGACCTCGCTGCCGCTCTTGGCGCCGCTCCTGATGCCCGCGCTGGCGGCGCTGCGACACGAGAATCCGGGCCTGCGGCTGCGCTATCTGACTGACACCAGGGTGCTGCGGCTGGAGTATGGCGAGGCGCATGTGGCGATCCGCGCCGGCGCCCGCCCGCAGGAGCCGGACAACGTGGTCCAGCCGTTGTGCACGCGGGCGGTGGCGCTTTATGCCGCGCCCGCCTACCTCGCCGCGCATGGTCGCCCCGAAAACGATTCCGACCTGCCCCGCCATGCCTTCGTCGGCGCCGAGCACCGCGCGCCGTTTTCGGTCTGGTTGGCGGAGCAGGTGGGCGAGGCGGCGATCGTCCTCGCCGTCAACGATCCCGCCGACAAGCTGGCGGCGCTCCGCGCCGGGCTGGGGCTGGGGTTCCTGTTCGCCGGGGATGCTCCGGATGATCTGGAAGCGGTGATGGCACCGCGCGAGGATTGGGCGGTGCCGCTGTGGCTGGTCACCCACATGGACCTGCACCGCACGCCAAAGGTGCAGGCGGCGCTGGCGGCGATCAAGGCGGCGGCTGCGGGGCCCGCGCGGGCATGAACCCGTCCGCGCGCGGGCATCTGGCCATGGCCAGCTTTTCGGCCATGGTCGCGGGCTCGTTCAGTCTGGGTGCGCTGGTGGCGCATGACCTTGAACCCGCGGCGCTGAACGCGGTGCGGTTTGCGCTGGCCGCGGGCGTGCTGGCGGTGCTGGTGGTGGTTCTGGGGCAGCGGTTCCGGCGGGTACATTTCCGCGCGCCCTGGCGGTATCTGCTGCTGGGTGGGGTCTTCTCGCTCTACTTCGTGCTGATGTTCGAGGGGCTGAAGACCGCGCCGCCGGTGTCGGCCGGGGCGCTGTTCACGCTTGTACCGCTGATGACCGCCGGGTTCGCCTGGGTGCTGTTGCGCCAGAGGTTGACCCCGCGAATGGCATTGGCGCTTGGCATCGGCGGACTGGGCGCGGTCTGGGTGGTGTTCCGCGCCGATCTGGCCGCGCTTCTGGCCTTCGATCCGGGGCGGGGCGAGGCGATCTATTTCATCGGCTGCTTCGCCCATGCGGTCTATATCCCCATGCTGCGAAAGTTGAACCGGGGCGAGCCTGCGCTGGTCGCCACCACGCTGATCTGCGCGGCCTGCGCGCTGGTGCTGGCGATGATGGGTGCGGGGGAGCTTGCGCGCGCCGACTGGGCGGCACTGCCTGCGCGGTTGTGGTGGGCGATTGCCTATCTGGTGGTGTTTTCCACCGCGGCGAGCTTCTTCATGATGCAATATGCCGCGCAGGTGCTGCCGTCCTCGACCGTCATGGCCTATACCTATCTGACCCCGGCCTGGATCATCCTGTGGGAGCTGGCGCTGGGCCACGGCCTGCCCCCCGCGCTGGTGCTGCCAGGGATCACGCTCAGCGTGGTCGCGCTTGCGCTGTTGTTGCGTGACGAGGGCGTGTGAGTGCGCAAGGTGCCCCCGTCGCCCGCCCGGCCCGCACACCCGCGTGCGCCGAGGGCACCTGCGCGGGGTGTCTGTCGGGGCGCGCTTTCCGGGCGCTCAGGCCTCGCTCAGCGCCACCTTCATGTCCTTGACCTGATAGATCACTTCGCCGTCGGCTTCGACGATCCCGTCGGCCACGCCCATGGTCAGGCGGCGGCTTTGCACGGCCTTGGTGAAATCCACCTGATAGCGCAGCATCTTGCGGTCCGGACGGACCATGCCGGTCAACTTCACCTCGCCCACACCGAGGGCGTAGCCGCGCCCCTTCCAGCCGCGCCAGCCCAGGTTGAAGCCGGTCAGTTGCCACAACCCGTCCAGGCCCAGGCAGCCCGGCATGATCGGATTGCCCGGGAAATGACATTCGAAGAACCACAGGTCCGGGCGGATGTCGAATTCGGCCACCACATGCCCCTTGCCATGCGCGCCGCCGTCGGCGGAGATGTCGGTGATCCGGTCCATCATCAGCATCGGCGGTTCCGGAAGCTGCGCGTTCCCGGGGCCGAAGAGTTCGCCCCTTGCGCAGGCCAGAAGCGCCTCGCGGTCGAAGCTGGCGGGATACTGGGACATGGGCGGCGCTCCTCCTTCGCGCTGTGCTGTGGCGCAACCGTCTAGCACTCGGCGTTGCGGGGTGACAAGGGCAGGGGCCGGCGGTGCCGGCGCGCCTTGGTCTGCGTCGCTTGCGTAGGGGCCGAGGAAGCGCGCCATCCGGGTTTGGCATTGAATTCTCCGCCTCTGCTGCACTATATGTACCGCATGGACATGGACTTCGCGCCCCTAACCGACAGTACCCTGCACACCGCAACCACCCGGCTGTCGCAGGTCGGGCTGCGTCCCACCCGGCAGCGGCTCTCGCTGGCAGCACTTCTGGTGGGTGACGGGCGCAACCGCCATGTCACCGCCGAGGCGCTGTTCGACGCCGCGCGCGCGGGTGGCGACCCGGTTTCGCTGGCCACTGTCTACAATACCCTGCGCGCCTTTTGCGATGCCGGGCTGCTGAACGAGGTGACGGTCGATGCCACCCGCAGCTATTTCGACACGCGCACCGATGATCACCCGCATTTCTTCTGGGAAGACAAGCAGGAACTGACCGACGCTCCGTCCGATGAATTGGAGATCGCGCGCCTGCCCGATGCCCCCGAGGGGGCCCAGATCGCGCGCGTCGATGTTGTGATCCGCCTGCGGCGCAGTTGAGGCGCAGTTCAGGCTGTCGGGCGACGCAGATTTCACTCACCGGTTTCCGGATTTCATGGCATGATCATCCCTTGGCATGCAGGGGGACAAATCATGTCGAAAATCATCTGGACGCTTATTCGTGGACTGGACGGCTATTCGATCGACACCGGCGATGACCGGTTCGACAATTCGACCTTTGGCAAGGACGCCGACAAGCGCAGCACCAAGCGGTTCGTCAAGGGCCAGAACAGCAAGAACAGCGAGAATGCGGCCCACAAGACCGCCAAGGTCATGGGGGAAGTCAGGTTCGAAAACGGGGTCCGTGCGACCGGAGCTTCGGCCGGTGTCAGTGTCATGATGTCCGCATCGCAAACGCTGAACCATCACACCGCCAACAAGGCCGAGTCGCGCGCGCTGGCCGCGCTGGAGTCGCGGGTGCGCGCGCATCTGCCCGTCAACTATGGCGGTGTCATCGTGGTGTCGGTGTTCAAGGTCATCAACTCCGGGCGCATGTTCTCGAACGCCTATGTCGCGTCCTGGGCGCCGACAGCAGAGACCGGACTGTCGAGTTTCCTCGACCGCGGCACCATATCCACCAAGGACACCGGAACGCGGATCTATTTCGCAACGCTTGATGGCGCAAAAATGGGTCACAAGCAGATGCTCGATTACGAGAAGCGCACACGCCTGATGCGTTGACCGGCGCCACGATTGCGAGCGGGCTTTTTTTCGGCTAGAGGCGGGGCACAACCGGCGCCCCACCCCGGGCGCCTTGCGAACCGGGCGCAGCATGGCACAGGCGAAAAAGCTCTTTATCAAGACCTATGGCTGTCAGATGAACGTCTATGACAGCGAACGCATGGCCGAGGCGCTGGGCGCTTCGGGTTATGTGGGCACGGATCGGGCCGAGGACGCCGACATGATCCTGCTGAACACCTGCCACATCCGCGAGAAGGCGGCGGAAAAGGTCTATTCCGAACTGGGCCGGTTCAAACCGCTGAAAGCCGCCAACCCCGACCTGAAGATCGGCGTCGCCGGCTGCGTTGCGCAGGCCGAGGGCGAGGAGATCATGCGCCGCGCGCCGCTGGTCGATCTGGTGGTCGGCCCGCAGACCTATCACCGGCTTCCGGCGATGGTGGCCGCGGTGCGTGCAGGCGAACGCGCCGTGGACACCGACTTCCCCGAGGAAGACAAGTTCGCCCACCTGCCCAAAGGGCCCCGGGCCAGCCGCGGCCCCACCGCCTTCCTCACCGTGCAGGAAGGCTGCGACAAGTTCTGTTCCTTCTGCGTGGTCCCCTACACCCGCGGCGCCGAGGTAAGCCGCCCCGCCGCCCGCATCCTCGCCGAGGCCCGCGAACTGGTCGACCGCGGCGTGCGCGAGATCACGCTCCTGGGTCAAAACGTCAACGCCTACCATGGCGAAGGGCCCGCAGGCGAATGGTCGCTTGCGCAACTGATCGACGCGTTGGCCGGGATCGCGGGGCTGGAGCGCATCCGCTTCACCACCTCGCACCCCAATGACATGCGCGAGGACCTGATCGCGGCCTTCGCAAGCCAGCCCAAGCTGATGCCCTATCTGCACCTGCCGGTGCAATCCGGCTCGGACCGGATCCTGAAGCGAATGAACCGCAAGCATACGGCGGAAAGCTATGTCGCCATCATCGACCGGCTGCGCGAAGCGCGCCCGGACCTGGCTCTTTCGGGCGATTTCATCGTCGGCTTCCCCGGCGAGACCGAGGCCGATTTCGAAGACACCATGGCCCTTGTCCGCCGCGTGGGTTACGGGCAGGCCTACAGCTTCAAGTATTCCGCCCGCCCCGGCACCCCGGCGGCCGAGCGCGAGGACACAGTGCCCGAGGATGTCGCCAGCGAGCGGTTGGCGCGGCTGCAGGCGCTTCTGACCGAACAACAGCGCGCCGCGCAGGAGGCCATGGTCGGGCGCACCGTCGCGGTCCTGTTCGAAAAGCCGGGCCGGATGCCTGGGCAGATGGTGGGCAAGTCCGACCACCTCCACGCCGTGCACGTCACCGACCCGCGCGCTACCCCCGGCACCATCGCCGATGTGCGCATCACCGCCAGCGCCCCGAATTCGCTGGCCGGTGAACTCGTCTGATCTGCCTGCTGCATCATCTGTGCGAAAATATCCTCGGGGGGGGCGCCCGGAACGGGCGCGGGGGGCAGATAGCCACCCTCCGACGCCCGCCGCCCGGCGCCACCGCTGGCGGTTGACTCCCCCCGCGCGCCCTGTATAAGCGCGCCGTTCCGCGCAAGCGGAGCGTCATCATTGGTGTTGGCGGCCCCCGCAAGGGGATGCCTGTCGCCAAGGGCCGAAACGGCCTGCGGAGAGGACAACGCCCTTCACATCATCGAAGGAGATCAGCCGTGACCAAACGCACGTCTGCCAAGTACAAGATCGACCGCCGCATGGGCGAAAACATCTGGGGCCGCCCGAAAAGCCCCGTCAACCGCCGCGAATACGGCCCCGGCC
>SKMI01000274.1 GCA_007121115.1 Paracoccaceae bacterium
CGGCACTTGAGGGTGATCTTCTTCTCGGTGCCGTCGCCGTAGCGGATGGTGCAGGGCACTTCCGAGAGCGGCTTCAGGTCACCCTCCAGCCCGGTGATTCTGACCACCTCGTCGCCCTTCAGGCCCAGCGTCTTGCGCGTGTCGCCGCCGGTGAACTCGAACGGGATCACGCCCATGCCCACCAGGTTGGAGCGGTGGATACGCTCGAAGTTTTCGGCGATCACCGCCTTCACGCCCAGGAGCGCCGTGCCCTTGGCCGCCCAGTCGCGCGACGATCCTGCGCCATACTGTTCGCCGCCGAAGATCACCAGCGGGACGCCCTTTTCCTGCCACGCCATGGCGGCGTCATAGATTGAGGTCTGTTCGCCGTCCGGGCCCAGCGTGTAGCCGCCCTCGACCCCGTCCAGCATCTCGTTGCGGATGCGGATGTTGGCGAAGGTGCCGCGCATCATCACCTCGTGGTTGCCGCGCCGCGCGCCGTAGCTGTTGAACTCGCGCACCGGCACCTGGCGGTCGACCAGATACTTGCCCGCCGGCGTGGTGTCCTTGAACGAGCCTGCGGGCGAGATGTGGTCGGTAGTGATCATGTCGCCCAGGATCGCCAGCACGCGTGCGCCCTCGACATTGCTGATGGTCCCCTTTTCCGGGCTCATGTCCTGGAAATAAGGCGGGTTCTGGACGTAGGTCGAGGTCGACGGCCAGTCATAGGTCAGCGCGTCGGTGGTTTCGACCGACTGCCACTTCTCGTCGCCCTTGAACACGTCGGCGTATTTGGACTGGAACGCCTCGCGCGTGACCGTCTTCTCCACCAGTTCGGCGATCTCCTTCTGGCTGGGCCAGATGTCTTTGAGGTAAACCGGGTTGCCGTCATGGTCATGGCCCAGCGGTTCAGTGGTAATGTCGACGTTCATGTCGCCCACCAGCGCATAGGCCACCACCAGGGGCGGAGAAGCCAGGTAGTTGGCGCGCACGTCGGGCGAGATGCGGCCCTCGAAATTGCGGTTGCCCGACAGCACCGAGACGCCAATCAGGTCATACTTGCTGATGGCTTCCGATATCTCGGGCGCCAGCGGGCCGGAGTTGCCAATGCAGGTGGTGCAGCCATAGCCCACCAGGTTGAAGCCGATCTTGTCCAGATCCTCCTGCAGGCCCGCGGCCTCCAGATAGGCGCTGACAACCTGGCTGCCCGGCGCCAGAGAGGTCTTGACCCAGGGCTTGCGGTTCAGGCCCTTCTCGGCCGCCTTGCGCGCCACCAGCCCCGCCCCGATCATCACATAAGGGTTCGAGGTGTTGGTGCAGGACGTGATCGAGGCGATCACGATGGAGCCGTCGTGCAACTGATAATTCTCGCCCTCGGGGTTGTCGACGTAGCCGCGCGAATGGTGGCCTTCGTCGCCCGGGATGGCCACCGGCTCGGGCTGGCCGCCTTCGCCTTCCCAGCGGATTTCCTCCTTGGGCGAGGCATCCTTGCCTTCGCGCTCGCCCTTGACATAGGCCGCGAAGGTCTTGGCCGCGGCATCCAGCGCCACGAAGTCCTGCGGGCGCTTGGGGCCGGAGATGGCGGGGACAATCGTGCCCATGTCCAGTTCCAGCGTGTCGGTGTAGACCGGGGCATAGTCCGGGGTGCGCCAGAAGCCGTTTTCCTTGGCATAGGCTTCCACCAGCGCGATGCGATCCTCGTCGCGCCCGGTCTGGCGCAGGTAGCGGAGCGTCTCGTCGTCGATGGGGAAGAAGCCGCAGGTGGCGCCGTATTCGGGGGCCATGTTGGCGATGGTGGCGCGGTCGGCCAGCGGCAGGTTGTCGAGCCCGGGGCCGTAGAATTCCACGAACTTGCCCACCACGCCCTTCTTGCGCAGCATCTCCACCACCTTGAGCACCAGATCGGTGCCGGTGGTGCCTTCGACCATCGCGCCGGTCAGCTTGAAGCCCACCACCTCGGGGATCAGCATCGAAATCGGCTGGCCCAGCATCGCGGCCTCGGCCTCGATCCCGCCGACACCCCAGCCCAGGACGGCGGCACCGTTGACCATGGTGGTGTGGCTGTCGGTGCCGACCAGCGTGTCGGGGTAGGCCACCTGCTCGCCGGACTGGTCCTCGTCGGTCCAGACTGTCTGGGCCAGGTATTCCAGGTTCACCTGATGGCAGATGCCGGTGCCCGGTGGCACCACGCGGAAGTTGTTGAACGCGCTCTGACCCCATTTCAGGAAGGTATAGCGCTCGATGTTGCGCTCATATTCGCGGTCCACGTTCATCTGGAAGGCGCGCGGGTTGCCGAACTCGTCGATCATCACCGAATGGTCGATGACCAGGTCCACGGGGTTCAGCGGGTTGATCTTTTCCGGATCGCCCCCCAGCGCCTTGAGCCCGTCGCGCATGGCGGCCAGATCGACCACTGCCGGGACGCCGGTGAAATCCTGCATCAGCACGCGCGCGGGGCGATAGGCGATCTCGCGCGGGTTCTTGCCGCCCTTTTCCGCCCAGTCGCCGAAGGCGCGGATGTCGTCGACGGTGACGGTCTTGCCGTCCTCGAAGCGCAGCATGTTCTCCAGCACGACCTTGAGCGCGGCGGGGAGTTTCGAAAACGCGCCGAGGCCCGCCTTCTCGGCCTCGGGGATCGAATAATAGGCAAAGGTCTTGCCGCCGACATCGAGCGTGCGGCGCACGCCGGTCGAGTCCTGTCCGGTTACAATCGTCATCGTCTGGCCTCCCATCTGGGTTGCGGATCGCGGAATTCTGAGCAGGACATGCCCCATTGCGGCCCTTCGATCAAGGGGCTGGGGGCAAAATTGTATACCGTGGTGCACAAAAATACGTGCAACACGTTGGTGCAATCGCTCGCTCTCTCAAAACCTTGATTGGCCGCGGCGTCGGTGCTTGGTTAGATACGCTCCACCCGAAGCATCGAAGGCTCCAGCGCATGCGTACCCTGCTCAGCACCCTCGCCGCGTCCCTTCTGCTGCTGGCGGGTGTTCCCCGGGCCGAGGCAGGCGACAATGTGGTGGTGCTGGAACTCTTCACCTCGCAGGGTTGCGCGGCCTGCCCCCCGGCGGACGAGCTGATTGGCGCCTTTGCTGCCCGCGATGACGTGATCGCGCTCAGCATGCATGTGGATTACTGGGACTATATCGGCTGGGAAGACAGCTTTGCAGATGCCGCGTTTACCGCACGGCAGAAGCGTTATGCGCGCAGCTGGAACCGCTCCACGGTCTTTACCCCGCAGCTCATCGTCGGCGGGGTGGACGAGGCCAAGAGCGCCCGCCGGTCGGTGGTCAACGAGCTTCTGGCCGAACACAGCGCCCGCCCGCCGCGCGTGCACCTGACCATGACGCGCGGCGCGGATGGCACCCTGCGGATCGAGGCGACGGCCGAGCCGCCGCTGAGTTCCGAGGCGGATGTGATGCTGATCCGCTACACACCCCACGCGGCGGTCGAGGTGACCTCGGGCGAGAACAACGGCCGCCGGTTGACGCATTTCAACGTGGTGACCAGCCTCGAGACCGTGACTCGCTGGGACGGGCAGGGCGCGCTGCAAATGACGATTTCGGCGCCCGGGGATGACCCGGCGGTGGTCATAGTGCAGGAAAAGGGGCAGGGCGCGGTGCTGGCGGCAGCGCGCCGGCGCTGAGGGTCTGCGCGGCGACGCAGTCTATGCCGTGACCCGCTTGCGGCGTTCTCCCGGACTGACAATGTCCCCGAACGGTTTACCCTGTCCCATCCGGCGCGCTTGCGCGCGCGGGGGGCGCCTGCGAAGCGTGCCGGGGGCGGGTGGGTGGGCACGGCTCGGCCGGGCCCCCTTTTGTATCCGTGGCTCACCCCTGCGGCGTGCCCGCCTTGGTCGGCTTCGCCCGCTCCAGCCCCAACTGACGCTCACGCCAGATGATGATCACACCGGCGGCGATGACCAGCGAGGCGCCGAACAGCATCGGGCCGGTCGGCACCTCGGAAAACACCCAGTAGCCGATGGCCAGCGAAAACAGGATCTGCACATAGCCGAAGGGCGCGATGACCGAGACATCGGCAAAGCGGTAACTCGAGGTCAGAAAGACCTGCCCCAGCCCGCCCAGGAGCCCCGCCAGCACCAGGAACACCACAGCCTGCGCCCCGGGGACAACCCAGCCGAAGGGCAGGGTCAGCAGCGACAGCGCGCTCGCGGTGATGGAAAACCAGAACACGATCGCGGGTGTGGTCTCGGTGTTGACCAGCTTGCGCAGGAACACCTGCGCCAGCGCCACGAAAACCGCGCCCATCAGCACCAGAATCGCGCCCAGCGCCTCGCCCGTACCCATGTCCGCGTCCAGGCTCAGTCGCGGCCAGATGACGATCATCACCCCCACCATGCCCAGCGCAACGGCGCTCAGACGGAAGGTGCGTACCTGCTCGCCCAGGAACATCGCCGCGAAGACCACGGTGAGGATCGGTGCGGCAAAGCCGATGGCGGTGACCTCGGGCAGGGGCAGGAAAGCGAGTCCCGCGAACCCCAGCCCCATTGCGGCGGTGCCGATCAGCCCGCGCCAGAAATGGCCCAGCGGGTTGGCGGTCTTCAGCCCGGTGGTCAGTTCCTGCCGCCAGGCCAGCCAAACCAGGATCACCGGCAGCGCAAAGAATGAGCGGAAGAACACCGCCTGCCCCGGCGGCACGGTGTCCGACACCGCCTTGATCAGTGACGCCATGACGATGAAGAGCATCATCGACAGGACTTTCAGGGCAATGCCGCGCAGCGGGCGCATGAGGACTCCGTCATTTAACCTGTGCAATAAATCGCGCCGGCGTGCGAATGGCAACCCCCGGTGCCTTTGCTTGAGGCGCATCCGGTGTCCGGCGCCGGGATTGCCTCTCTCCCGAAGTGCTGTATCTGTGGCGAGCGGCAGAAGCGCCCGCCCGGCGGAAATCGTCCGCCGGGCGGGCGCCGTCATGTGCGCGAAGGCCCATGGCAAGTTGCCTCAGCTGAAACTCTCCACCACGGAAAGCCACAATGTCCGACCCGACAGAGTCCGAAGCCACCCCCGAAACCGCACTGGACCACGCCTGGCGCGCCGTGCTGGACCGCCCCGATGATGACGCCGCCCGGCTGGGCTTCTACGCGCGCCTGACCGAGGCCGAGTTGTTCCTGCTCCTGGAGCGCGAGGCCGAGGGCGAGCGCATCGACCCACAGGTGTTTCCGCTCGAGGACGGCCCCATGGTCGTGGCCTTCGACACCGAGGCCCGGCTCACGGATTTCACCGGCATGGCCGCGCCCTACGTCGCCCTGCCGGGCCGCGTGCTGGTGGAGATGCTGGCCGCGGCGGAGCCCCCGGTGGCACTGGGCCTGAACCTGGGCGAGGCACCCTCGGCGCGCCATCTGCCGCCCGAGGTGCTGGCCTGGCTTGCCGATGCGCTCTCCCGCCGCCCCGCCGAAGTGCAGGCCGAGATCGCCGAAATCGACGCCCCGCGCGGTCTGCCCGAGGTGCTGCTGCCCGCGCTCGACGCGCGGCTGGCCCGCGCCGGCGGGCTGGCGACCATGGCCTGGCTGGTCGCCGTGCGCTACACCGAAGGCGGCGCGGGCCACATGCTGGCCTTCATCGACCCCGCGCCCGGGGCTGAACCCACACTGGCCCGCGCGCTGGGCGAGGCGCTGACCTTTTCCGGGGTCGAGGCCGGGGCGCTGGACATCGCCTTCTTCGCCGCCTCGGACCCGGTGGCGGCGCGGCTGGCGCGGGTGGGGCTGCGCTTCGACCTGCCGGTCCCGGCCAACGAACCCGCGCGTCCGACCCCG